>JAXJVE010000448.1:0-2588 GCA_036308705.1 Acutalibacteraceae bacterium | reverse complement strand
TTCCTGCACTTGCAAAAGTGCGGGGTTTCGTCACGATATAAATTTTGAAGAAAGGAGAGAGTTTTTTGCCTACCTTTAATCAGCTTGTTCGTAACGGCAGAGAAACACTTGAAAAGAAGCCCAAGGCTCCCGCACTCCTCAAGGGTCTGAACTCAAAGAAGAACGTTCTTACAGATCAGGATTCACCCCAGAAGCGCGGCGTTTGCACCGCTGTTAAGACTGCAACCCCCAAAAAGCCCAACTCAGCACTTCGTAAGATTGCCAGAGTTCGTCTTACAAACGGCATTGAGGTTTCAGCTTATATCCCCGGTGTTGGTCATAACCTCCAGGAGCACTCAGTTGTTCTTATCAGAGGCGGCCGTGTTAAGGACCTTCCCGGTGTGCGTTACCACATCATCCGCGGTACACTTGATACCCAGGGCGTTAACGGCAGAATGCAGAGCCGTTCAAAATACGGTGCAAAGCGTCCCAAGGCAGCAAAGAAATAATTACCGCAACCACTTTAGTAAGACAAATCTTCTTGCAGGCTGAAAAAGCAATAAAGCTTTTCTCCAATGCGAGTGTATATTATATATATAGTATGCCTCAGCGTTGGCGCCACGGGAATTTGTCACTCGAGTACCTATGATATCATTACTATGAAGGAGGGAAGCGACGTGCCAAGAAGAGGCAATATCGCAAAACGTGAAGTTTTGCCCGATCCGCTTTACAACTCAAAGCTCGTAACCCGTCTCATCAATAACGTTATGTATGACGGTAAGAAGGGCGTTGCTCAGAAGATCGTATACGATGCTTTTGACATTGTTAAAGAAAAAACAGGTAAGGAACCCCTTGAGGTTTTCGAGGCAGCAATGGAAAATGTTATGCCCGTTCTTGAGGTTAAGGCTCGCCGTGTAGGCGGTGCTACCTATCAGGTACCCATGGAGGTTCGTCCCGAGAGAAGACAGACTCTCGGTCTTCGTTGGATCACACTTTACAGCCGTCAGCGTTCAGAAAGAACAATGAAGGAAAGACTTGCCAACGAAATCATTGATGCTACCAACGAAACAGGTTCAGCATTCAAGAAGCGTGAAGATACCCATAAGATGGCAGAAGCTAACAAGGCTTTCGCACATTTCAGATGGTAATCTGCGCATACTATACTTTACTATTAAATTTTTCGGAGGTTCATTATGCCAAGACAGGTATCTCTTGAGATGACCAGAAACATTGGTATTATGGCTCACATTGACGCCGGCAAAACAACCACAACAGAGCGTATCCTGTTCTATACAGGTAAAACTCATAAAATAGGCGAAACACACGATGGCGCCGCTACCATGGACTGGATGGAGCAGGAGCAGGAGCGTGGTATTACCATCACATCCGCTGCTACCACCTGTTTCTGGAAGGACCACCGTGTTAACATCATCGATACCCCGGGTCACGTTGACTTCACTGTTGAAGTTGAACGTTCACTCAGAGTTCTTGATGGTTCGGTAACGGTTCTTTGCGCTAAGGGCGGCGTTGAGCCCCAGTCTGAAACTGTTTGGAGACAGGCTGATAAATACCGTGTTCCCAGAATGGTTTACGTTAATAAGATGGACATTTTGGGTGCAAACTTCTACAGAGTTGTAGATATGATGAAGGAACGCCTTAAGTGTAATGCTGTTCCCATTCAGCTCCCCATCGGTGCTGAATCAGATTTCGTTGGAATTATCGACCTTGTTATCATGAAGGCTTATTACTACAATGATGATAAGGGTATTGACATCACTGTTACAGATATTCCCGATGATATGAAAGAAATTGCTCAGAAGTATCACGACGAACTCATTGAGCATGTTGCTGAGCAGGACGATGCTCTTCTTGAGAAGTTCTTCGAAGGCGAAGAACTTACAATCGAAGAAGTTAAGTCATGCATCAGAAAGGCAACAATTGCTAACACAATGGTTCCCGTTGTTTGCGGTACATCATACCGTAACAAGGGCGTTCAGCTCCTTCTCGATGCAGTTATCGACTATATGCCCGCTCCGACTGATATCGAAGCTATCAAGGGCATCAACCCCGAAACAGGCGAAGAAGAAGTAAGACATTCTTCAGACGAAGAGCCCTTCTCAGCTCTCGCATTCAAGATTGCTACTGACCCCTTCGTTGGTAAGCTCTGCTTCTTCAGAGTTTATTCGGGTAAAGTTGAAACAGGTGCTTCTGTTTACAACTCAACAAAGGATAATAACGAACGTATGGGTAGAATCCTTCAGATGCACTCCAACCACAGACAGGATATCGACTGCTGCTATGCAGGTGATATCGCAGCTTGTGTTGGTGTTAAGCAGACTACTACAGGTGACACCCTTTGCGACGCTAAACATCCCGTAATTCTTGAATCAATGGAATTCCCCGAGCCCGTTATCAGAGTTGCTATCGAGCCCAAGACCAAAGCTGGTCAGGAGAAGATGGGTATTGCTCTTGCAAAGCTCGCTGAAGAAGATCCCACATTCAAGTGCTACACTGATGAAGAAACAGGCCAGACAATTATCGCAGGTATGGGTGAGCTCCACCTCGAAATCATCGTAGACAGACTTCTCCGTGAGTTCAAGGTTGAAGCT
>JAXJVE010000447.1:0-4803 GCA_036308705.1 Acutalibacteraceae bacterium | reverse complement strand
CACCAACTTTCTCAGTAAATTATAACACTGTCACAACGTAAAAATCAACCGCAAAAAGGAACAAAACGGTATATTAAAACCGAATTGTTCCTTTCGTTTTTTAAAAATCAGTCAAGTCTGAAGAGCCTTGTTTCGCCCTTCTGCATTTCAAGTGTGAATACCTCAGTATTATCCTGATAACTTCCGCCGAGTAATTCACTTATATTTCTTTCTTTGCCGAGGTTAATTGTTTTTTTGCCTGCTGTTACGGCATAAACGCAGATATAATTTTCGTTAACATAAATGATATCATCTGTTTCACAGTAAATATGAACTCCGTTGGTTTCGCAGAACGCTCTGAGCTCATTTACCGTAAACTTTTCCTTAAGGCTTGAGGTCATAATATAGGGAATATTGTTTGCTTTGCAAAGGTTACGGGCGTTTTCCATATAAATTGTTTTTGCATTTGATAACAGGATAACTGCCTTATATTTACCGTAAACCTCTTCAAAATCATAAACGTCATATATGTCATACGGTGTACCCATAAGACCAAGCTCGTTGCGTTGACTGTGAAAAATATTGCGTAAAGAACCGTTTGTAAGATATTTGTATGCACTTTCATCAACGAATACCGCAACTTCCGCCTTTGAGCTTCTGTCTTTATCTGTTATGCTTTGCTCATAAATTGATTTGTATGTTGCCATTTCGCTCATAATATCATCGTCGGCATACCATCCGCCCCACATATCAAACCACCAAAGAGCATTGCCTTTTATAAGCTGGCGTGCAAATGATTTTCTGATTTCATTAACAGCCTGATATTTTGATTCTCTAGGTTGCCATACGGGAGCTTCAAGAAGCCCGTATGGGTCGGTTGACGGGTCTTTCTGAGAAAGAGGCAAGGTAAGGTGAGTTCTTATGTCACATTCCTGAAAACACATTTTTCCGTGCAGACGTACAGAATCAGCGGGGTACATTTCTGTCCAGTCCATATCGGGTGAACGTGTGCCGATGTATGAATTCGGCGAACAGATAAAGTCGATGTTTTTATCTTTTAAAATATAATTGAGTGCGTGATTGCCCTGTAAAGAGTTTGTAACTTCAAGCGTATAGCCGTAAAAAGTTCCTACCACAACGTTGTTGCCCGTTTCTTCTTTAACAACCTGTGCAAAATGGCTTATTGCCTCAGCAACCTTGAAGTTTGCAAATTCTATATAACGTGTAAGATACTCGTTGTTGAAATAATCCGCCTTTTGCTCGAGCAAGCTGAGGTCGGGCAAACCTTTATATTCAACTTCGGGATAGTATTCTTCAAGAAATGATTTGAAGCTTTCTTTGGCACATTCACCGTATCCGCCGTTCATATCAAAGTGAAACCATTCTTCGGTGTTGCCACCCGCTATCTGATAACCTACGATATGCGATGCGTATTTGCAGGAGTTTGTATACTGTGTGAACTCACGCAAAAATTCTGTTGCGTCATCACGCCATTTCTGAGAGTAAAAAGATTCTCTGCAAGGTACACCGTCTTTGATATTCAGTTCATCGGGGTTTTCTTTTTCCCACCAGAGGGGCATACTTATATTGACTCTCGGTATTATGTAAGCATCGGGGCAAGCTTCAAGAATTTTTTCAACAGCTTCGTCAAACAGCGAAAAATCGGGAGCACCTTTAACATCAAAAATACCTTTTTTAAACGGAGTAAGTCCGTCGGTTATGCTTATCCATCTGCCAGAGAAAAGAACAGGCACCGAATAGAATTTATATCCCGCAGCTGCAAAGTCATCATATTCATTGAATTTTTCAAGATAAGTCATATATGCAACTGCAGAGTGAGGTTCACCGTTGATATAAAGAGTGGGAACACCGCCGCAATCTTTGATTTCAGAATGAATACCCGTATATTTGCTCATATCACGCACAACCTCTTGTGTGGAAATTTTGTAGTCTGTTTCATTCAACGGCTTTTGAATATTAAAAACATAGCCGAGAAATGTAACAATTATCAAAAAGAAACTGATAATTTTATTTATAAACATAAATCTCTCACCTCAGATTAAGTATAACAAAATTACAATAAAATACAATATTTTTTTTCTGATTTCAAAAAATATACCGCCCGAAATTTGTTCGGACGGTAAGTATTATTTATTGCCAAGCTGATAGAATGCAACTGCTGAAGCGGCTGCAACATTCAACGAATCAACACCGTGATACATCGGTATTTTTACTGTGTAATCGCAATCGGATATGGTCCGGTCGGAGAGCCCGTCGCCTTCCGTTCCCATAATGACTGCGAGCTTATCTTCATTTGCGAGCACGGGGTCGTTGACGGAAAGGGAATTATCCTTAAGTGCCATAGCAACGGTTTTGAAGCCGAGAGATTTTATTTCATCAAGGCTGTCATCGGGCAAAAATGTCCATTCAATCTGGAATACGGTGCCCATACTGACTCTTGCGGCACGTCTGTACAAAGGATCGGAACATCCAGGAGTGAGGATTACCGCATCCATTCCGAGTGCTGCAGCAGAGCGGATTATGGCACCAACGTTGGTAGGATTCATAACCTTATCCAGAACAACTATTCTTTTTTTGTCTTTACAGATTTCTCTGATATCGGGCAAAGGTTTCCGCTTCATAGCACAGAGCATACCTCTTGTGAGCTTGAAACCTGTCAGCTGCGTCAGAATATCAAATTCCGCACAAAATACAGGAACGTCTTTCATTCTTGCAAGAATTGGTTTGCCTTCGCCCTCAATATGCTTTTTTTCCATAAGACACGAAACAGGTTCGTATCCCGCATCAAGAGCACGTTCAATAACTTTAGGGCTTTCTGCAATAAACAAGCCTTTTTCAGGGAACTCTCTGTTAAAGAGCTGAATCTCGCTCAACCGTGCATATACATCAAGTTCAGGATCAAGAAAGTCTTTTATTTCTGTTATGTTATTCATACTATTCTCCGTTATTTTGCAATACAGATAAATTGGAGATTTAATTTCAGTTCTCCGGTTTTGCATTCTGATGAGGTACATTCTCCTCAATCATAGCCATAAGTTCATCAAGAGTAACAAGAACCACATCTTCATCAAGCTGACTTACAAAATATGCAAGATTTTCAGTGCTTACTGTCCACGGATGAATATTGATAACGCTGTAGCCGTTGATTGAGTTTATATCGGCAGGGTATCCGTTAACGGTTGCAGCCTGTTCATCAAGCCATTCTTTTGTCATCGTTGCACCTTCGCCGTCAGGATGCCAGAGCGAAAGACGGTAGGTTATAAAGGGCTTATCGTTAACAAACCATATTCTGCCCTCGCCGCCTGCGTATCTGTCGGGATCAAGGCTGACAACACCGCCTTTGATATTGTTATATCGTGCGTAATATTCAAGTCTGTCGGTAAGAACTTTGTCTTCATATTCATTTTTGGGAGCGCCGTCAAGAATCTGTACATATTCAAGGTTGCTTCGCTTCATTGAACTTGCCGTGAGATCTGTGAAACCTGCAAGAGCCTTGAACGGATATTCAGTGGGATGAATATATCCTGCACCCGAAACACCTGCAATAAAATAGTCATTTTCGGATGAATCGGAATAAACCTGATTAACTGTTACAGACGAAAATTCCTGAAGCAGAGGAGGGAATGACCAGGTTACGAGAAATTGATTTTCAAGAGCCTGTTTCTGATAAAATTCGGCATAACCGTTCTGAATCCACTGAATATTGTCGCCGTCACTCATAACAAGAGTACAGTAATGCTTTGTTTCATCAGTGTATTCCTTTGCAATACGCTTCTGCTGAGGAATTTCACAGTCAAACGAAGAAAGAAAACTGAGATTGTGGCTATGGTCGGAGGGAATTGCAATATTGCCGTTTTCAGATGCCTGTCTGACAAACGCTACCTCATATTTAACCCAGCCGAGAACAGGGACATTATCTCCCGCATACTGCATAACTCTGCCTCTGAGGAGGTTTGTGTCCTCGTCATCATCAATATAGAATGTATAAAAGCCCTGCTGAATTGCAAGATCACGCAATCCTTCAGCGGAATATCTGAGGCTCATAACTGCACCGTAGTTGAATTCTGACTTGTGCTTTTCAAAGAAGTTCCATTGGAACATCAGATTGTAGGTGTCATCAGAAAAATCTTCTTTCATGGTAAGACCCGCATCAATTGCAAGCTGTTCAAGATTTTCGTGAACTGGAAGCCAACCGTAGAGAGCGGCAAGGTTGGTTGCGGCATTGAGCCCTTCAGCCTTTTCGCTTGCTCTGTAAAGAACATAACCCGAGTCGGATATATATTCCTTGAATTTATTGAGAAGTGAGGGGAGAGTCCAGGGTTTTCCGTTTTCGTCGTTGAAAACAACTTCAATTCCGCTTTCGGAAACTTTGTCAAGATATTTGTTGCAATAAGAATTGTTGCGGATAAAAATGCACGGCTTTGTTTTTGCAACAATACCCTGAAGAGCGATTGCCGTATGTTTTGCACCTTCTTCTTTCAAAGCGGAAACATCAATAACATAAAGCTTGTCGCCAAGTTCGTGCTTTTGACATATTGATGCGATTTGTTCAAGCTCCGCATCACTTTTCGGAGCGGGTATTTGCGGAGTGAAAATGCTTAGAAAGAATATAGCAATTGAAATAAAAAATGATGTTATTGATTTCACGTATACAACTCCTTTTTATTTTTTGGATATTGTTTTTTTACATATGTACTAGCTTCACTATATAATGTATTATTTTCTCTTTTTTCTGTTGCGATTGTTAGTTGATGAGATTCTTTTTCTACTACTAGTAGTTCTTTGTCTTCGTAGATAATATTT
>JAXJVE010000446.1:0-3977 GCA_036308705.1 Acutalibacteraceae bacterium | reverse complement strand
TTGCTGCAAAATCAAGCATTTTCTTTGCGCATCGGCTTAATTTCGGGAATTGATCGGCTGATTTAATAACATCAAAAAGACCTATTCCGAGTCCGTCAGCAATTTCCTGCGCGGCTGCAACTGATGAATCGCCGATTCCCCTCTTGGGTACATTGATGATTCTTTGAAGCCTTACACTGTCATTGGGATTTGCAAGAACGCTGAGGTATGCAATCGCATCCTTGATTTCTTTACGGTCATAGAACTTGTGTCCGCCGATAAGACGGTAAGGAATACCCATTCTTACAAATGACTGTTCAATATTATTCGACTGCGAGTTCATACGGTAAAGTACGGCAAAATCGCTGTATTTTTTACCGTTTCTTATGCCGTCATAAATTTTATCTGCAACAAAAAATCCTTCATCTCTGTCAGAATCGGCAGTATGATATGTTATAAGGTCTCCCCTGCCGTTATCAGTCCAAAGATTTTTTCCTTTTCTGTTTTCGTTATTCGATATAATTTTATTAGCTGCATCAAGAATATTCTGCGTTGATCTGTAATTCTGTTCAAGACGAATTACCTTTGCATCCTTATACTGATGTTCAAAGCTGAGAATATTTTCAATTGTTGCACCTCTGAACTTATAGATACTCTGGTCATCATCACCAACAACGCATATGTTTTTGTATCCGCCCGCAAGAAGCGATGTAAGAAGATACTGAGCGTGGTTGGTATCCTGATATTCATCAACCATAATAAACTTGAATTTTCGCTGGTAATATTCAAGAACTTCGGGATTATTCTGAAGCAATCTGACAGTGTTAACGATTATATCGTCAAAATCCATTGCATCAGCCGCTTTAAGTCTGTTCTGATACATTTCATATACAGAACCGATATTACGCTTGCGTATATCCATATAGTTTTCTTGAATATATTCCGATGGTGAAATAAGCATATCTTTTGCACTGCTTATTGCTGAAATAACACTCTTAGGTGCAAGAACTTTATCACTCAGACCAAGCTGTTTAAGACAATCTTTGATAACACGTTTGCTGTCATCAGTATCATAAATTGTAAAATTCGATGAATAGCCTATATAGTCAGCATTTCTGCGTAATATACGAACACAAGCTGAATGAAATGTGCTTGCCCATATATCGAGTGCCCGTTCGCCAAGCATTCTTTCAAGACGTTCTTTAAGTTCACCCGCAGCCTTGTTGGTGAAGGTGATTGCAAGAATTTCCCAGGGTTTTGCAGCATCAACTTTTAAAAGAGGCTCGATATCGAACGCATCATCAATTATATCGTCAGCAACCGCACGCATAATTGAAAGTTCAGTTTCCGTAGGTTCATAAACGATTTTATCGCTGTAATAGGCTTTTCCGTATTTTATAAGGTTTGCTATTCGGTTAACAAGAACGGTTGTTTTACCGCTACCTGCACCGGCAAGCACCAAAAGCGGTCCCTCCGTAGAAAGGACCGCCTTTTTTTGCATATCATTAAGAGATTTAAAATCTCTTTCAATAATTCTTTTTCGTAATGAAAGAAATTCGTTGGTATACATCTGTTACCTCAAATTGAAATTTCGTGAGCAATCTTATAGAGTTCATCGTTAACTGAACGCTCCATGCTGAGTGCTTCATAAATATCATAGTCAATAACTGTATCATTCTTCTGAACAACAACTCTGTTACCGATACCCTGCATAAGAAGCTGAACAGCTTTATAGCCCATTACACTTGCAGCAACTCTGTCACGAACTGTGGGTGAACCGCCTCTCTGAACATGACCGAGAATAACAGCTCTTGATTCAACACCACATTCTTTCTCAATCTTTCTTGCAAGCTCTTCAACACCGCCGATACCTTCAGCAACCATAACAATAAAGTGCTTTTTATCTGTCTTCTGAGTTCTTCTGATTCTTTCGATAACGTGCTTTTCGATATCTGACTGAATCTCGGGAATAACAATTGCTGTTGCACCAACTGCAATACCTGCATTAAGTGTAAGGTCACCGCATCTGTTGCCCATAACTTCAACAACAATGCAGCGGCTGTGTGATTCAACGGTATCTCTTACTCTGTCAACCATCTGCATAACTGTGTTAAGGCAAGTATCATAACCGATTGTATAATCGGAACTTACGATATCATTATCAATTGTACCGGGAACACCAATACAGGGAATACCTCTGAGTGAAAGGTCACGGGCACCTCTAAATGAGCCATCACCGCCGATAACAACCATACCTTCGATGCCTAATTTTTTGCAGGTAGCAATAGCCTGCTGAATGCCTTCTTCTTCTCTGAATGCCTTGCATCTTGCAGAATAAAGCATTGTACCGCCTCTGTGGATAATATCAGAAACGCTTCTTATATTAAGCTCACGTACGTCACCTTCGATAAGACCCTGATAGCCTCTGTTTATACCGTAAACTTTTATTCCGTTTTCACATGCAGTTCTTACAACCGCACGAACCGCAGCGTTCATGCCGGGGGCGTCACCGCCACTTGTTAAAACGCCGATAGTCTTCATAATTATTACTCTCCTTAAAAATTATCAGATAATATAATACACTTTTATTTACATAATGTCAATGAAATAAACATTTTTTGCTAAAAATTTCGGCTGAAATCCAAAAATTTATTCATTAAATATAACATTTTTTTCGCCAAGAATTTTGCGAAGTTCACGAAGCAGAACCGGATTAACATCAATCCCCTGTTTAATCGGGTTTCCGACATATTTCTGAGTATCGCTGTAATAGTAATAAAGCGGCGTTGCTCCGTCAAAAATTGCAAGTAATTTTCTGCAGCACTCAATCTGCGGAGAACTTTCCGTATCAAACCTCAGAAATAATCCCTTTGCTTTTTTCTTTTGAATTTTTTTCTCTTCAGGCAATGAATTTTCAGAAGGACAAGGTTCAACAGATTCGCAAACAATCTTTGTATCCTCATCTTCTCTTACACTTACCCTGCCTTTGAGAAGAACAATATTTCCCTCATAAAACATTGCGGGATTCTCCATAAGTGTTTTGGGAAAAACAATAACTTCAATGCTTCCGTGAATATCTTCGAAAGTCAGAAACGCCATCGTTGAATCGTTTTTAGTTATTTTTTTCTTAACTGAACTGATAAGACCGAGCACAGATACTCTGTCATTATCATTATAAACAGAAGAATCTTCGCTGATAATATCAGATATTTCAGCACATTTTAATCTTTTTGATATATGCTCATATTTAAGCATCGGATGACCCGAAAGATACATTCCCGTAACTTCTTTTTCATATTTAAGAAGTATTTCACTTGTGAATTCATCACATTCGGGATAACTGAACGAAGAAACAGGAGTATACTCTTCTGTTTCAGCAACAAGATCACCGAAACCTATCTGACCGTCAACATTTCTTCTTTTAGTATTATCAAGATCATTTATGATACTTTCAATAACGCTGTACATTTGCTTTCTGTTGGCACCGAGCCCGTCAAACGCACCGCATTTTATAAGACTTTCAATTGCTCTTCTGTTAAAATCTTTGCCGTACATTCTTCTGCAGAAATCATAAAAATCAATGAAATTGCCATTGTTTTCTCTTTCGGCAATCATCTTTTTAATAAAACTTCTGCCAAGATTTTTAACGGCAAGCAAACTGAAATGAATGTTTCCGTCTGAAACAGCAAAATCCTCAGAACATTGGTTAACGTGAGGCGGAAGAATTTTTATCCCAAGCCTTGAGCATTCATTGATATACTGCACAACCTTGCCTGTGTTATCAAGAAAACTCGTTAATAATGAAGCAAGAAATTCACAGGGATAATGACATTTAAGCCAAGCTGTCTGATATGCAACATAAGCATAGGCGGCAGCGTGTGCCTTGTTGAAGGCATAAGATGCAAATGACATCATTTCATCAAAAATTTCATTTGCAACTTTTTCATCCACTCCACGCCTTACTGCACCTTCACACACAACATTTCCGTTATCATCAA
>JAXJVE010000445.1:0-1879 GCA_036308705.1 Acutalibacteraceae bacterium | reverse complement strand
CGAGGCTGATGTTGAAGAACATTCCCCTTGCGTTGGGGTCCTCAAACGGACAGCGGTTGCCGTGAAGCCACGGAGTGAAGATAACTCCCTGACTGCCTGCGGGGATTTCGTTAACAACCTTTGAAAGATAATCGTAAAGGCTGGTGTATACTGTTTCCGTTGACTGAACAACGTCTTTCTTTTCAAGGAAAATACCGATTTCGTCAAGTGCGAGGTGGTCTTTAACCCATTCAAGGCACTTGCCTGCGGTTTCAAGCTCGGCAAAGTAGTTGAAGCTGTTTTTCTGAGCACCGATGATAGCGGCAATCATTGCATTGGTATCAACAACGTTCTTTTCAACAACGGTTGAAACCCAACCCGATGTGCCGTTATAAATATGTGTTTCGCCGATTCCGACGCTGCCCGCACCAACACCGATGAGCGATGCGTCGCCGCCGCCGCCGAATACTGCTGTACCCGCTTTGAGCCCAAGCTCTGCAGCCGCCTTTTCGGTAAGACCGCCAACGTTATCGGTTGATTCAACGATTTCGGGCAGATGCTCAATATCAACGCCGAGAAGCTTGCATATTGTTTTGCTCCAGCCTTCTTTACCCTTGCGGATATCATAGAGAAGAGTTCCGAATGCGGAGTCCCTTGTCATAACACATCTGTCGGTCATACGGCAGATTATGTATTCCTTGACATCGAGCCATTTATAAATTTTGCTGAAGTTTTCGGGCTCGTTTTCTTTAACCCAGTTATATTTCCATACGGGGTCTTTAACGCTGAGAGCCGCAGCACCTGTAATCATAAGCGAAGGAATGAGCTTGAATACATTCGCACCCGCAACCTGAATACCGTTTGCAATGCCTTCTTTAATCTGCTTTTTGGCACGCTGATCCATATAGCTGAATGCTCTGTGAACGGGTTTCAGGTTCTTATCAACGAGAACAAGACCCTGCATCTGCGAACAGAATGAAATACCTTCAATCTGCTCGGGCTTTATGTCGCATTTTGAGAAAACTGTTTTTGTGGTGCTGCATATTGCCTGCCACCATTCTTCGGGTTCCTGTTCAGCACCGCCGCCGGGAAGAATATAAAGAGTATAGCCTTCCATAGCCGCCGCAATGAGCCTGATTTCATTTTCAACCTCGAAAAGGCAGGTTTTAACACCTGTTGTTCCTATGTCGTAAGCGATAACATATTTTTTGCCCATATTATCCTCCTGTTATTATAAACCTTGACGGAATATATTTTTTTAAAAAAATGTAAAAAAACAGTAACATAATTTACAAGTTATAAAAATATATACTATGACCCTATTATCCTATTATAGTAACCATTATATATACTTTTTTCGTGAATTACAAGAGAAAAATACAATTTTGTTACACATTTGTCATACTTTTGTAATTGCCACACGGAGAAATATGTGCTATACTTGGGTTAAAGTGACAACGTGGGGTGTTGAAATGAAAAATATAACATTCAAAAAGAAAAAGCAGTTCCCCAAATGGGGCATAGCATTGATATGCGTAGGTGCTGTTTTGCTTCTCGTCGGCGGAATTACAGGCGGTCTTGCCATTTTCGGCGTTATCGGCAACAAAGGCGGTAATGAGGATATACAAAAAAATTATTCCTTCTCAACCGAAGGCTTTGAAAACATTGCCGATGTGAAGAGCCTTAACGGTGTTATGGCTGTTTTCACCGATGCCGAAAGCGGTAAAAAAGGTCTTATGACCTTTGACGGCAAGGTTACGGAAGAGGCGGAGCACAACAAATTCTTCGTTTGCAGCGATGTGTGGAGAAACTACAGATACATCGTTGAAAGCCCCCGTTCGGAATACCTTCTGCTTGCCGATGTTGAAAGCGGAACGGTAACTTCAAGGCAGTATCACGG
>JAXJVE010000444.1:0-6332 GCA_036308705.1 Acutalibacteraceae bacterium | reverse complement strand
TGTATTCATAACACAGATATTGCATATGGAAATAATACAACCCAACAATTGCAAATGCTATACCAAAAACAAAACAAATTGTTCCGAAGATTTTGGATTTCAAGGTCTTAATCATAAAAACAAATCCTCCTAAATTTGATTCTCTGAATCAATTATAGCACAACGTAATCAATCTTTTCAATCGTAAACAAGAAAATACTTCCTGTGTTTTATGTCTGTTTACCGATAAATTTGTGTTGTTTCATTCTAAAACTATAATAATAGTTATGAGTTGCTTATATGAAAAATCTCATCAAAAATAAAAGCTCTGAAACTTAATTGTTTCAGAGCTATTTTTATTTTAAATTATCTGATCAGATATCGTATTTATCTGCATCATATTTGGTACAAGGATAGTTTGCAACACCGTTTTCGTCAGGGAAGGGTGAAAGATTATCGTTTTCGTATGCCTTTCTTTCTTCTTCATTTGAGAAATCGGGGATTTTATATTCAGCACCGTTGTGAAGGCTGCTTCTCCATCCGAGGATAGCAACTGCACTCATTGCACATGATCTGTATGCATTGAAATAAGGCTGTCTGCCCTCAAGAATACAGCTTATAAACTCGTGTGCAACATAATAGTCTCCGCCCGAGTGACCGCACTGTCTTGCTTTATCTTTATCAAACGGATAGCCGACTGTTGAAACTTTCTCAGGTTCAACACCTTCAGGTACTTCCCAATCATTATACACAACTCGGATTTTTCCGCCGTCACCTCTGACAGTTTCTGCACTGCCCTTTGCACAAGCAAAGCGATACCAGTTACCGTGACCGCCGAATTTTGCCCAGCCTGTAATTCTGGCAACTGCACCGCGGCTCATCGTACAAAGCATAATGGATGCAACATCCTTTACAGGTTCGCCTTCACGCTCCTGACGCATACCATCAGTATAAATACTTCTTGCGTTAACAGAAACGGGAATATCGTTTGTAACTCTCATAAGAGGCGCAAATGAATGGCTCAGGTAAAATCCCGAAGGCATAAGTGCACGCCAATGAGTTGTTGTAGGTGTATAATGAACATATTCTTCGTGGCTCATAGGATGAACATATTCACCTTCGCAATAAAGAGCTTCACCGAGTGTACCGCTCTGATAAATTTCAGTAAGTTTACTGATAACAGCAAAATATGCATAGTTTTCTGCAAGCATATAAATCGCACCGCTTTTTTCCGAAGCACGACATATTGCAACACAATCTGCCATTGTTACTGCGGGCATTGTTTCACTCAGAACGTGAATACCTTTTTCAAGGGAGATAACCGCATATTTTGCGTGCTGATGAAAGAAATTGGTAAGAACAACAGCGTCCATACCGCTGTTAATGAATTCATCAAAATCTTTATAAAACTTTGTTTCTTCACAGCAAAACGGCTTGATATTTTCATAAGTTGATTCGTCATAATCACAAACTGCACTGATATACGCTTTGTCGGTAAGAGTAAGACCTTGCGCAAGTCCACGACCTCTTCTTGCACCGAAAACGCCTATTTTAAGTTTTTTATCCATAACACTAACCTCCGTTATCAAATTATAATTTAATTTTATCACCGATTGAACTGCTAAGCAATATCAATAATGAATAATAATCAATAAATCTGAACAAATTTTATCAATTGGTAAAATTAATTGTTTCGCCTGAAGTAAGTTCTGCTTTCAGACAATTATCTTCAATAATATACGGTTTATCAGCTTTGAGATTTTTTGTATTATCATTCAATTTAATTCTTAAAACACAGTTGTTTTCGGCAGTTACCGAAGCATTTTTTAGAATTGAATTTTCCCAGGAAATATCAAAAGTCAAATTACCTCTCGCTTTTATTCCTTTAATTGAACCCTTCTTCCAATCATTCGGTAAAGCAGGTAAGAGTTCTGCCACTCTGTTATCAGGAGAACCGAGGTGACTCTGAAGAAGCATTTCCGTAATAGCCGCAACACCGCCGAAATTGCCGTCAATCTGGAACGGGGGATGAATGTCAAAAAGATTGTTTGCCGTACATTTCTCAAGTAAATACTTAAGATGCTTATAAGCATTTTCGCCGTCTTTAAGGCGTGTATAGAAGCAAATCGTCCAGGCTCTTGACCAGCCTGTTGAACCGCCTCCGTTTTCTATTCGGCGTGCAATGGTTCTTTTGGCAGCTTCATAAATTTCGGGTATACTTTCGTTAATCTGATCACCGGGGTAAAGTCCGAAGAGATGTGAGATATGTCGGTGTCCGGGATCGGTTTCTTCGTAATCCTTAATCCATTCGCGTATTGTTCCGTATCGCTTGCTGATTTCCATAGGAGGCAGTTTTTCAAGAACTTTTAAAAGTGATTCAGAAAATACATTATCTGTGCCAAGAACTTTACAAGCGTGAACAGTACGTGTGAAAAGTGCGTAAATAATCTGGAAATCTATGGTTGCACCTTCGGTAAACATACTTTCCTGTTTTTTACCGTCATCATCAATATAATAGAATTCATTTTCGGGAGAATTTGACGGGGAAGTAATAAAATATCCGCTTTCATTCTCTGTCAGATAGTCCTGAATAAATTCACAGGCACCTTTTAATATCGGATAGATTTCTTCAAGATACTCTGTATTACCTGTATATTCATAATGTTCCCAGAGATTAAGGCAAAGCCACGGACCAGCCATCGGAAAGAATCCGCAATCAACGCTGTCGTGAACACCCGTTCTTCCGAATGCATCGGTGGTATGGTTAACAACCCAGCCTCTCGCACCAAAAAGTTCTTTGGCGGTTTCAGTTCCGAATGAGCTGATCATTTTCATAAAATGAATGAAAGGAGCAGATGTTTCGGAAAGGTTTGCACTTTCGCTAGGCCAATAATTCATCTGGAGATTTATGTTGGTGTGAAAATCGCTTCCCCAAGGCGGGTTGAAATCGTGGCACCATATACCTTGCAAGTTAGCGGGAAGACGTGCATTTTTACCTGAGCTTTCAATCAAAAGATATCTGCCGAAATTATAATAAAGAGCAAATAAATCGGGGTCATATTCATCCCATTTGAGCTCTTTTAGTCTTTGATTTGTAGTCAATTCGCTGAATTCGGTTTTCTCCAATTCAAGCTTAACATTATCAAACCATTTTTTATGGGCTGAAATATGAGCATCTTTAATACAATCGTATTCTGCATTTTTAAAGCTTTCAATTGTATTGTTCAGTTTGCTTTTAAAATCAATCGACTCGTCAACATCATACTTGTTAACATTGTAATTTGTTTCAAAGGCGGAATATACAATAACATATGTTGCATCAGTAACTGTTATTGTACTGTGATCGGAACTTAACTGACCGTCAGATTTAACGTGAAGTTTTGCACCGAATGACATACCTTCGCCGCCTTCACCGTAATGGTGGTGAGTACTGTATGTAATTCTTCCGTTCATAATAATTGTATCGGAATTTATACAAGAACTGTAGGCATCCTGTTTTCTTTTGATACTGATATTACACGAAAAAGGCTTTTTATCAGATTCAACTTTATAAACAAATCCGTCAAAATCTTCGCTTATAAAACATTCGCTTTTAAAATTAATTTTGCTTTTCGTCCAGAAAACACGAGCAACAGCTTCGCTCAATTCCAATTCTTTACGGTAATCTGAAACAGGGGATTTATCAAAAAAATCAATAAAGATCTCGCCAAAACTTTCATAGGAACGAACAACAGGCGGATCTGACAAAAATGTTTCGCGTGCAAGCTGAGCTGCTTCTTTAAGTTTTTCCTCTCTGACAAGTCTGCGGATTTCTTTGAGTGCATCGGGGGAGGCGTGATATTTTTCTTTAATCTGTCTGCCGCACCAGAGAGATTCTTCATTGATTTCAATTTGTTCGCAATGAGGGTTACCATACAGCATAGCACCGATTCTTCCGTTACCCAAAGGCAAAGCACACATCCAATCGTTAACAAATTCGTTATACCAGAGTTTTGTCGACATATTTTCACAACCTATTAATTTAATTGAACATATTATATATCCAAATGTTTGGTTTTTCAACTATTGAATTAAATGTTAAACCGATATATAATATCCAATGTAACAGTCATAAAGATTGGATGCGACAGAATGATTTTTGAAAACGCAGAGATACTTGTTATCAAAAGTAACCGAAAAACAATTTCAATTCAGATAAATCCCGAAAAAGTTACAGTACGAGTTCCGTTGAAAATGAATCAGAATGAAATAAATGAATTTCTTGAATCGAAAAGAAACTGGATTGAAAAGCATCTGAAATCCGTTTCTGAAAAACAAAAACTTCTTCAGAATACAGAACCGTACTCTGAAGAAGAAATTAAAAAATTTATTGCCAAAGCAAAAGAGGTTATTACGCCAAAAGTTGAATTTTACGCCCCGAAAATCGGTGTTGAATATAATAGAATTACAATCAGATGTCAAAAAACGCGGTGGGGGAGTTGTTCTTCAAAAGGCAATCTGAATTTCAACTGTTTACTGGTTTTGTTGCCCGATGAAATAATAAACAGCATTATCGTACACGAACTTTGTCACATAAAACAAATGAATCATTCAGCAAAATTCTATGCAGAAGTTGAAAATTTCTTTCCTGATTATAAGCGATGTCATACATGGCTTAAGCAAAACGGAAGTAAATATATGAGCCGTATTCCAAAGTAAAACCAAGGAATACGGCTTTTTTATTTCTATAAGTATTTTTTCATCCAGATATGCGGGCAATCCTCTTCATATTCAACATCACCGAATTCGATGTACCCGAGATTTTTATAAAAATCTTTTTTACTGCACTGTGAATGAAGCATAAGACATTCACCGCAGATACTTTTTATATATTTCTCGGCTTCTTCCACAATCATTTTACCGTAACCGTTATATCTGTATATTTTCAATACAGCAAGTCTGCCGAGAATATATATATTCGGTTCGTCGCCCTTGAACACTCTGCAGGTACCTACGGGAATATCGGACTCATTGTATATCACAAAATGAGTTGCTTCATTATCAATTTCATCAAACTCGTATATAAAACCCTGTTCAACAACAAAAACTTCTGTTCTTATCTCACGTGCAGCATCGGGAATTAAGTTATATATTTTAATATACATTATCTACACCTTTTATAAATACTTTTCAGCATAACTTTTAAATATCAATTTTGATTTAATATCGCAATCAGGGTCATCTTTTATTGTATGACCTGAATTCTCATAAATCAGCAAATCGTTTTCCACACCGTTCTTATTCAATAAATCAATAAAATTTTTAATATGATTCAACGGAATAAGATTATCGTTTTTACCGTGAAATACAGCTGTAGGCACATTATAGCCAGCAACATATTCTGCGGGCGAAATTCTTTTAAGTGCTGCTTGCTCAGCTTTATTCAGATATGTTTCTTTGGTTAAATTGTATGAACAGCATTTTGAAAGAAGATCGTATTTCCACTCATCAAATTCACTTGATATTCCAAAAAGAAAATCAGATTCAGAACAGTCAACAGGAGGGCAGTACGCACAAACTGCAACAGGCTTTACAGGGGACTCATTATATTTTGTGCAAGCATATAAAAGAGAAAGATGAGCACCCGCAGAAGCTCCTGATAAAATAATTTTATCAATATCAAAAAAATATTCCGAGCATTTATTTTTGATTGTATTTATTGCAGATGTAATATCGTCAAGTTCATCAAAAACATTGATTTCATCAGATACAAAACGGTAGTTCATTGAAGCACAAATATAACCGAGGTCAGAAAAATATTCTGCATCTTTATGGTGAAAAGATTTATCGCCTTCAGTCCAGCCTCCGCCGTGAACAAACAGAATAAGCCCTGAATCAGATTTAACGGTTTTCGGAATAAATATATCTGTTTTTTGTCTTTCGTGATTTCCGTATGAAATGTCTTTTAATACAGTATTCATATCATTCTCCGCCAAAAACATCTTTAATTGCTTCAAGATAGCCGTATCCGTAAAGATCATCTGGCTGAAGATAACTTGTTTCTGTCCATTCATTCCAACTGTTGACAGTTATGAACGGAGCTTTCATAACACCGTTTTTAACTGATGAATCTGCAAATTCTTTGATTTTCTGACAGGCGATTTTAAAATTATCAGGGGAATTATTTTCAACAACACCCGGCACAAAATCATTGAATCTTACATTATTGTCCCAACCAACAGATATATTGGGATAAAAAGGCACAGAAAGTTTTTTGGATTCATTTTCAATTTCTGATATATATTTGTCCGTAACGTGTAATAAATCGCCGTCAAAATCAGGTGACCAACCCCAGTTCTAACTTGTAACGGACT
>JAXJVE010000443.1:0-2487 GCA_036308705.1 Acutalibacteraceae bacterium | reverse complement strand
TAATTATACTCTCAAACTGTCTGTCAGCACGGAAAGTGAGCTTTTTGAAATAGTCGGAATAACATCGAGTGATGAAATAAATATCAAGTTTGATTATCCCGGCGGCAAGGAGCTCAATATTGAACCCGAGATTGATTTCGAGGGCGAAAGTGTTGCTGAAGGTTATTGTCTTGGTGAATTTATTTTCCCCGAATCAAATACCGTCAGGATTACAGGCCCCGAAACAGAAGTCAACAAGGTTGAAAGAGTTGTTGCGAGAGCATCTGTTGAGGGCAAATTGCGTCAGAATCTTACTGTTGAGGCGGATCTTGTTGCACTCAACAGCAAGGGTGAAACCGTTTCGTATATTTCTTTTAACAGGCAAAACAACAAGGCGAGAATTACCTTGCCTGTTTATAAAATTGCACAACTTCAGCTTACCTGCGGAATAACAGGCAGACCTTCCGATTATGTTGATAATCTTCCGCTTAAGATTCTTGTTAACCCTACGGTTGCAGAGATAGCCATTCCCGAAAAGAAGCTTGAGGGTATGGAAACGTTTGAAATCAAAACCGTTGATTTCTCTGAACTCAGGGCGGGCGTGAACTCTTTTGAGGTGAAGGCTGAAGAAATTCCGAATGCAGTTGTGGTTGACGGCACAGAATCTTTTATGGTAACAATAAATGCCGACGGTATGGATGAAAAAACCGTTAAGGCTGATTTTGAAGTAGGATATATCAATCATTCATCAGATATGAATGTTGAACTTGTTAAATTTGATATTCCTGAAATAACATTTGTCGGCCCCGTAAGTTCGGTGAACGCCATAACCTCACAGAGTGTTAAACTTACGGCAGACCTCAGCGGTATACCTTCGGGTTCTGAAGGCGAATTTTCGGTTCCCGTAAAGGTTGCATCGGGTGATTGCTGGATTTACGGTCAACCTACAGTTACCGTTTCAGTATCATAAAAATATCAGTTCAAAGGACTTGTAAGGTTAAAAACCTGTACAAGTCCTTTTATTATATATAAAATTTTATATTTATTAATAAATAGTTATTGATTTATATGTATTGATTATGATATAATAACTTGAAATATTATTTGGAGGAGTGGGTGAAGCTGCGATGAAAAAAATAATCGGTGTTTTTATTCTTTTTATTTGTGCCTGCATTTTGCTTTCATCGTGTGATTCCGCGAGTATAATCAAGCCTGTTGATTCGCTTCTTTCACCTCCTCTTTATCACGAAGAATACGAAGCACTTGTTGATGCATTTCGTGAAAATGTAAGCAAAGACGGAGTGCTCTGTACCCCTCAGGACGGCGATCACCGTTCCGCAATCATTGTTGAAGATATTGACTCCGACGGAGAAACAGAAGCTCTGGTTTTTTATAAAGACGGCGTTGAAAGTGCCGTTGCAAAGATGCACTATTTCAATACGGTTGACGGAAGATGGAAGTCAAGAGGCGATTATAACGGCTACGGCAACGAAGTTAAAAAAGTTGTTGTTTCCGATATGGATGGCGACGGTAAATACGAACTCGTTGTTATCTGGAGCGTATCGGGTGTTTCAACAAGCAACGTTATGTCTGTTTACAGAACCGAGCATGATGCCGATGAATACAAAGAAATCTCAAACGAAATCTGTACGGTCTGCGAGGTTGCCGATGTTGACGGAGATTCAAAAGAAGAAATTTTCTATATGAATCAGGTTACGGTTTCTGAACAGTCGCAGCGATACGCAAAGATAATGAAGATTGACGGCGGTTCGGTTGAATATATCGGCGAAGCAAAGCTTGACCCGAATATAAGCAGTTATATTTCCGTCAAAACAGAAAAGGCTTCGGGTGACTCACCGTTCAGGTTTTATATCGATGCTCTCAAAGGTGAAAATCAGATGATAACGGAGCTTGTATACTGGGATGATGAAAAGTCCGAGCTTTGTGCCCCGCTTCTGAACACCGATGAAATGATTAACAAAGACACTCTCAGGGATATTCCCGTTGCAAGTGCCGATGTCAATAATGACGGAATTATTGATATTCCCGTTCAGGCGGAGGTTTTGACCGATTCGGTTGACAGCGGCTACATTATGAAGTGGTTCAACTATTCAAACGGTGTCAAACATACTGTTGCAACAACTTTTGTGAATTACACTTACGGATATATGGTTCAGCTCAACGAAGATGAAAGTGTAAGATATCTTGTTTCTCAGAACAGTTGGGTTGTTTCAAAAATAAATTCCGCAGATCAGTCATCTTACGACCTTTATTCTGTTGTGTTCAAAAGCTCTGAAAACAACGGAGGTTCAAACGAACTTAACTCGGGTATTCCGATTATTGAAAAAGAAAACGGCGTGATTTGTGCGTTTATTTCGCAAAGCGGTGCGAATATGGGAATAGACGAAGAACAGGTCAATAAAATTATAACAAAAATACCGTAAAGGAGAAAAGCTATGAAGCGAGTTCTGGTAGCAGAAGATGAAGCTGCGATAAGAGAATTTATAG
>JAXJVE010000442.1:0-11433 GCA_036308705.1 Acutalibacteraceae bacterium | reverse complement strand
TGAAAGTGTTTTCAGCCTTGTGCCGAGTGCTGAAACATTCCCGACTGAGCAGTTTGAATTTGATCAATATGAGGCTCTTAACGACAGTTATGACCTTGATATTGTTGATAATCCGAATTATTCCGATGAAGTTCAATACCGTCTTCCGGGAGATGTGGATTCCAACTCGCTTAAATTCGTATTCAATTATTTCGGCTGGCTTATCGGTATGGGTGTAATGCTTGTTTATACTTTGATAAGTTATCTTGTTGTTAAATTTAAAGTCCGCATTTCAGTACCGCTTAAAGAAAACATATATTTATGCGACGGAATTGACACCCCGTTTATCCTCGGAATTTTCAAACCTAAAATATATATTCCCTCATCTATCGGCGAAAATGATGCGGAGTTTGTAATCGCTCACGAAAAAGCACATCTCAAACGCAAAGACCACTTATGGAAACCTTTTGGTTTTTTGCTTCTGAGCATATATTGGTTCAATCCTGTTTTGTGGATTGCATATATTTTGCTTTGCAAAGATATTGAGCTTGCCTGTGATGAAAAAGTTATAAGAGATATGGGTGTTGAAGTCAAAAAAGATTATTCAAATGCACTCATTAACTGCAGTGTGTCACGCAAAACAATATCTGCATGCCCGCTTGCGTTTGGTGAAACAAGTGTCAAAAGCAGAATTAAATCAATACTTAATTATAAAAAGCCCGCATTCTGGGTTATCATTGTTGCCATTATTCTGAGTGCTGTTCTTGCTGTATGTTTTTTGACTGATCCCATTGATAAATCAAACATATTTGATGCAAAATTTGAAACAGTCAGATGTCATTATGATTATGTTATAACTGAAGAAAAAGCAACAAAAAAGACTGATCATATTTTCGGAATTAATGCATCGGGAGAAGTTTATAAAGATTACGGTAACGGTGAAGGTGAATATATCGGTAAACTTCAGCAGAGCGATTTTTCTGTAAGCGATTTAAACAAATTATTGCGTGCTCAGGATGAAAGAGGACTCTACCTTGGGCGTACAAGCAATTCTTATGAAATACTCAGCGATAACGGTCAGAGAGAATATGTTTTTATTGAAAAGAAAAACGGCGATGCTGTTATCGTTAATTTTTTCAGTGACGGCAAAGTTATGAGTGTTTTCACACTCGAAAATATCAGTTCTTCCTATACAGATAAAAATGATGATAAGCTGAATGATGAACTCGGTCAGTTTATTGATTTATGTATAGCAGAGCATCACACCTATGAAAAAGATGATTGTTTATTTGTTGAGCGTGAAGTTATCGGCAAAAAAAGTTTTCTGAACAAAACAACCGTTTATTTATGGGTACTTGCCGAGGGTTACAGTTACAGCATTGAAAACGGTATAACTCAGGAACACGGCTCTTCCATACCAACTGTTATAACCGTTGAAAAAGAGTCTGAAGGATTTATGTCAAAAGGCAACGGCGGTTATAAACTCGTTGAATACTGGGAGCCTCGTGACGGCTCATACTATGCAAAAGATATAAGAAACAAGTATCCGTGGTATATGCATATCAAGGTTTTTGGCTCTCAGGATTATGTTGACGAGCTTTCTGGCGGTATTGAAAGAAAAGTTATGGATTACTACGGAATTGATTATGCCGCATTTGAGAGCATAGATTCATATAACGAAAATACATTCGGTAAAAAACTTACATTAAATGATGTCATAACACTTTCAAAAAAGAGTTACAATCTTAAATGGGATGATTTTGAAGAATTCAATTATTTTGAAACAGGTTCCGGACTGTATATCAGAGCGTATAACATTAATGAAATGTTTACGCTTTATATAGGCGGAACCGATCCTGAAAAAGATCCCTGGTATTTTTTCCTTGAGGCGAACGATGCAAGCGAGGCGAAAATAGATATAAGAGACGGAAATGTTGAAGAATTTATAAGTGCACACGAAAAAAATCCTGTTGTCCGTAATCTTTCCGCAGGCTGGAATACAATTCCCGTCGGTTATAATGAGAGAACGCTTTCAAAAATGTATGAATTCTGCGGTATACCGAAAAACACAATCAAAAACAGTATTCTTTCGTTGCCCTCAATTCTGATTGATGATAAGAAAGAACTTGAAAATTTTGCTCAGAAAATGAGCAGTGTTATGAATTTTGATAAATCATATTCCGACTGTGCATCATTCAACAGTATATCTGAGGCTTATGATGATCAATTCTTTTCTGATTCCTCGTTGATTTTTGTAGGCGTATCAGCTCCCACAACCGCACACAGACATACCGTTGAATATATTTCAGAATCAGAAGGGATTCTTTCAATCGGAATATCGGAAATTGATCCTGAAACAGGGGACAGTGCAAAAGAAGGATGGCTTGTTGCAATCAGTGTTTCAAAAGATGCAGTTTCGGATATATCTGAAATCAACGCTCAGATCAGCTCAACACAGTTCCCGAATCAGGGCACCGCAAATGCTTCGATAGTTGATTTTTATGAGTTCAAAGACTCGGGACTTGCGATTAATCCTAATATAACATTATACGATAACGGTATGTTTACGTTTGTTTTTTCACCGTTCAGCAGTTATCTCGGAAAAGGATATTATGTTTTGGAAAACAACAATCTGATTCTGCATACGGATGACGGAAAATATACGTATACTTTCAGAACAAATTCCGGATATGATGAGCTGATATTTGATGCAGAAAAATCGTCTGATATGCTTTGGTCATCGGGTATGACAGATGGGTGTATCTTTCAGTAATTCTACTATACAAAAAAATAAAAATGTGTTATAATGTCATAAAATTGAAAAAAGGAGTAATTTTATGATTGGATTTATAAAAACATTTCTTGCGGTTATTCTTTCGGTGCTCAATATATTTACATCTCCGATTTTCGGAAATTTCACCGCAAAAACCGAACCGATTGATTCAGAAAACTGTAAGCTGAATTTTGCAACAATTTCAGACATACATATGACTGATGAAGTTCTTCGCAATTGGGTGCTTCGTTTTGGTCTTCAGGATATGGAAAATTCAGAGTATCCTCTTGATGCACTTGTTTGTACGGGTGACCTTACCGATCACGGCGAAGCCGATGAATGGGAAAACCTTGCAGATGCATTTTCAAAATATAATCCTGCAAAAAATATCGTTCTTGCTCAGGGCAATCACGATACCTGGACAGAGGATGACAGATACTTTCTTGCAAAAGAGTATTTTATAAATTACAGCGAACAAATCACGGGCAGAGAAATTGAAAACGAATATTATTCAACCAAAATCAACGGATATTCGTTTATAGTTCTTGCAAGCGAAACTGACAGAACATCAATGTATATGAGCGATACTCAGCTTGCGTGGCTTGAAGCTGAAATGGAAAAGGCTGCAGAAGATAACCTTCCCATATTCGTTATATGCCATTGGCCTCTTAATCAGACTCACGGCCTTCCCGAAACATGGGGTGATGACGAGCCTGAACCTGATGACGGCGGTATTGGTGATCAGTCAGCTGCGGTTGAATCAATTCTTAAAAAATATAAAAATGTTTTTTATATTACAGGTCACGTTCACAGCGGCTTTGTAAATGAAAATCAGAAGGATGTTTACGGATATACAACCGTTGAATCAGACGGTTCTTTCCATAGCATAAACCTTCCTCAGTATATGTATCTTACAATCAGAGGCAGAGTTGCAAACGGTACAGGCTGTCAGTTTGAAGTATATGATGACAGAGTTGAAATCCGTCCCAGAAGCTATTCGGCGGGTGTATGGTATACAGATTATAACGTAACAATACCTCTTGCATAAAATTAT
This sequence comes from Acutalibacteraceae bacterium, assembly GCA_036308705.1. Classification (GTDB taxonomy): domain Bacteria; phylum Bacillota; class Clostridia; order Oscillospirales; family Acutalibacteraceae; genus CAG-177. The sequence continues at coordinate 7,627 of JAXJVE010000442.1, read as the reverse complement.
CGGCTTGTATGAAAATCATACAAGCCGATTTTATGTTATTTGAATAAATTGCTTATTCTGCTTGCCAGAATAAATAACATACGAAGAATATAGCTGATTGAATTCAAAAAATTATTTGCTTTACATTCAAATGTTATCGAAGATTCCGTAACTGAATCATCAAGATTTGTTATTGTGACAGTTATATCTGCGGTTCCGTTTCCCACACACCATACATAACCGTTCTGGAATACAACAACAATATTTTCGTTTGATGTTGAATATTCAATGTTTTTATATTCAACATGGCGCGGGTTTGTAATTGTTATTATTCTTGTTTCGTCAAACAAAGTAAGCGTTGTTTTTGAAGCGTAAAGCTCAATACTGTCAACGGTTTTGATTTTCAAGTTTGCAATAGCATCGTTAATGGCTTTTGTTTGCTCATCAACAAAACTCTGCTCACACGAATATCTGTTTGAAACATCAACATTGAGCGCTTTATCAAGTTCGATGATATTGGAATATAATTTGCGGTCAATTTTCTTTGCGTTTTCAACTGCTTTGTTATATTCCGTATAATCGGCGGGTTTTGTATCTTTTGCGATGATGTTTGTTGTAATTTTTGAAATTTTACCAAGGTCATTTTGGGTTATTTCACAGTAATAATAGGGGGCAGTATCGTTCGATGTGAATGTATAAGACATTGTTGTTGCCCCGTCAATGGGTGTTCCGCCTTTTGTTGACGCAACTGTATTCCAATACCATTGATATGAAAGGTCAAAACCAACGGCAATAACATAAACCGTTTCACTGTTTTCGGTAACGAATTCAGGCAGCGGTCTGTAAATAAGCGGAATTTCAATGAATTTATATCCCTTAAGATTGCAGTATCTTTCAATAAAGGTTCCCGATGTACCGTAAACGGTAAGATTTTTTGAGGAATCTGTTGATTCGAGAAAGTTGTTTGAAAGAAGAATACCGCTGTTTTCAGGCATATCTGCTGTTGTTACAAGGTTTCTTGCATCAATAAAAGCAATTGTACAGTTGTCAAATGTGTTTTCTTTTATTGACTGCACATTCCCGATGTTAAGAGAATAAATTTTGTGGCAGCCGCTGAATGTATATTCCGCAATATCTGTTGCTGAATTAAGGGTAATGTATTTTATATCGGGTGAGCTTCTGAACATTTCGGGAACAGTTTTTGCCATTGAAGGTGCAATGAATGTTTCAAGATTTTGTGGCAGCTGAGGTGCGGATGCGTCTGGTTTATATGCTGCAGTTTCAAATTCTTTCATTGCGGGGAGATACAGAGTACTGAGTTTTGTACAGTCTTTGAATGCATTTGAATAAATTGTTTCTGCCTTAGGTAAATTTACGCTTACAAGCGAAGAACAGTCTTCAAAAGCATACGAGGTAACGTTTGTTGCATCGGGTAAACTTATCGATGAGAGATTATAACACGAATAAAAAGCTGATGCGGGGATATATGTCAGCCCGTGAATTTCAACCGAGGTCAGCGACTCGCAACCTTTGAAACAGTTTCTCGGCATATTGAATAAATTATCAATATATACAGAAACAAGCTGATTGCAACCCGAAAAAGCGTTTGTGCCGATTGATGAAATCGAGCCGAGATCAATCTCTGAAAGCGATGAATTGCTGAAAGCACCTTCGGGAATATCCGTAAGTTTATTTAACAGAAGTCTGAATGTTGAACCTGTTATAAGATTCTGTTTGCTTCCTGTATATGCAAAAGAATATTTGCCTATACTCTGCAATTCAGATATAAGAAACAAGTTTTTTATCATTATACATCCGTCAAATGCGTGATCACCTACAAAGGTTGTGTTTTTTGTATAAATGGTTTTGAGGTTTTCGCATCCTTTGAATGCAGAATTGCGTATTTCTGTTACTGTATCAGGAAGGATAACTTCTGTTATTATACTGTTATTTTCAAAAGCATTACTGCCGATTGCTCTGACGGTTATACCGTTAAGTTTTTCGGGAATTGTAAAGCTTTTTTCACTGCCGCTGTATGATATGAGTGTTCCGTCATCAGTTACGGTAAACGAACTGTCAGGAGCATACGGTGCAATGATAGATGCAAAGGATGAAACTGAGGAACGGTATTTACCCTCTGAATATGCAACTGCCATCAGAATTATTGTCTGAGTTGCGTGAATTGGTGTTCCGTTGTATTTTATTGCAGCAGGATTTGTTTTTGAGGGAACGCTTCTGTCTGTTGTGTAATATATTTCCGCATCAGGTGTATCACAATATATTTCCACATCAAGAAATGTCTGGCTGAAATAGGTGCGGTGTGAGAAATAAGGTGAAGAAGTTTTTTGATGTACTTCATTAATCAAAGGATATTGCGGAGCGTTGATTACACCTTTGCCATAGTATTTTTCAGCATTATGTTCGCTTACCTGAATTGCGGAATCCGCCATAATATTTTTTATGTCTTCAATAGATACGTCGGGTTCAATCAAACGTATCGTAGCCGCCACTGATGAAACAAAGGGTGCGGCGATTGATGTACCTCTGACTGTTATAAATTCACCGTTGAGTGTTGTTGTTTTGATACGGATACCCGGTGCGGCAAAATCAACATTGTTACCGTATGTGCTGAAGTTTGTGATAATGTTTGATTCGTTGATTGCGGTAACCTTAACAACGTTATCGTATGATGCGGGATAATAAAGTGAATCTGTACCGTCATTTCCCGCTGCACCGATAACAAGAATATCGTTCATTTCTGCATTATCAATTGCAGATTTGAGAATGTCGGATTCTTCTTTAAATCCAACGCTGATATTGATTATATCAACGCCGTCGTTTACGGCACAGTTTATACCTGCAGCAAGTGAAATAAGTGTACCGCTGCCTTTACTGTCAAGAACTTTATATGGTTTGATATAAATGTTCTCAACGGTGCTATCGGCTATAACGCCCGCAATCTGAGTACCGTGACCGTTATCGTCCATAGAGCTGTTTCTTATACCTGATGAACTTGTATTGATTCGGGTAGGTATAACTCTGCCTTTAAGATTTGGGTGGGTATCATCAACACCTGTATCAATAACAGCAACAACTGTATTGTTAAGCGGTTTTTCACCGCTGAGGAGCGATTTTTTCAAAATATCCATTCCGATATGTTTTGTACCCCACGAAAGATAACTGTCTTCATCGTTTTCGGTATTGTACGGATATATATTTGTATTGTTGCTGAGAGCAACTACCTCACGGTCTGCTTCAACAAATTCAACAAAAGATTTTTCTGAATAAAAGTTATATGCGTTTTTTGCATCTTCAGAAGAAGAAAACTGCAAAACCCACAGGTTATCATAACCGTTTACAACAGATACTGCGTTTAATGTATCAATTTTTTCTTTTGATTTGACAATAAGTCTTGCTGTTGAAAAATCATCGTTGTGGTTTTTTTGTTCTTTTCCCGGTAAATCTTTTGAGATATCGTATGCATTGAGCATACCGTTAACATCTGATGCGAATTTTTCCGCAGTTATTTTATTTTCTGTTTTCTCGTTTAATATATCAGCAAAAGCAATTGAAAACATTGAAAAAACAAAAACGCAGGATAATATGATACACAGCAATTTTTTCAATTTTTTCACACCCTTTAATTACTTGTTTTTTGAAAATTTGAATTTCTTTATTATAATTATACATTCTGTTTTAAAATTTTACAATAGTTTTTGGATGAAATATATAAAAATATTTTTAAATTACGATATCATAGTGTGAAATGATACAAAAACGCCAAAAATGTGAAATACAAAATGTAGAATTAACTGCTTTTTAATTTCAGGGTTGAATTTGATGGTAAACTATAATATAATTTTATTGTTAAATATGAAAAGAGGGATAGTATGTTTAAAGACCTTGTTTTGAAGAACCGTTCATACAGAAGATTTTATGAAAACGAAAAGATTGAATATGATATATTGGCAGATTTGGTTGACTGTGCAAGAAATACTGCTGCATCGGTTAATTTTCAGGTACTTAAATATAAACTTGTAAATGATGAAACAAACAATAAAAAAGTTTTTGACTGCCTTGCATGGGCAGGTCTTCTCAAAGAATGGAAAGGCCCTGAAGAAGGCGAAAGACCTTCGGCTTATGTTGTTATTTTATGCGATACTTCAATAAGCACATCCAAACCGATTGATACAGGCATTGCCGCCCAGACAATTCTTCTTGCCGCAACAGAAAAGGGTTACGGCGGCTGTATGTTCGGAAGTATCAATCGCAGTAAGCTTGCTGATGAACTGGATATTGACCCTGAAAGATATTCGATTGAGCTTGTTATAGCTCTCGGTAAGCCCAAAGAAACTGTTGAAATTGTTGAGGTGCCCGAAAGCGGTTCAACAGCTTATTACAGGGACGAAAACGGTGTTCATTATGTTCCGAAACGTTCATTAAATGAAATAATAATATAAAAAAATGCCTGCAGATTTAATCTGCAGGCTTATTTTTTAGTGATGGAAAAGTCGCATGCCTGTGAAGCACATTACCATTCCGTGCTTATCGCAAGCACCGATAACGTTATCATCGCGGATTGAGCCGCCGGGCTCAGCGATGTATGTTACGCCGCTCTTTGAAGCTCTTTCGATGTTATCGCCGAAGGGGAAGAATGCATCGCTGCCGAGTGCAACGCCCTTGATTGTTGCAAGGTATGCTTTCTGTTCAGCCTTGGTGAAGGGTTCGGGTTTCTCTGAGAAAAGAGTCTGCCAAACGCCGTCTGCAAGAACATCTTCGTATTCGTCTGAAATATAAACATCAATTGTGTTATCTCTGTCAGGTCTGCCTACTGTATCAAGGAAGGGGAGATTAAGCACTTTTTCGTGCTGTCTGAGATGCCAGATATCAGCTTTGTTACCTGCAAGTCTTGTGCAGTGGATTCTTGACTGCTGACCAGCACCAACACCGATTGCCTGACCGTCAACTGCGTAGCAAACTGAGTTTGACTGAGTGTATTTAAGGGTGATGAGTGAGATTATAAGGTCACGCTTTGCACTTTCGGGCATTTCTTTGTTTGCTGTAACAATGTTTTCAAGAAGAGCATTGTTGATTTCAAAGTTGTTTCTGCCCTGTTCAAAAGTGATACCGTAAACCTGCTTTGTTTCGATGGGTGCGGGAACAAAATCAGGGTCAATCTTTACGATGTTATAGTTGCCGTTTCTCTTGCTCTTGAGAATTTCAAGTGCTTCGGGTTCATAACCGGGAGCAATAACGCCGTCTGAAACTTCTCTTTTGATGAGCTTTGCGGTTGTTACATCGCAAACATCTGAAAGTGCAATCCAGTCGCCGAATGAACTCATTCTGTCTGTACCTCTTGCTCTTGCATATGCTGTTGCAAGGGGTGAGTCATCAAGACCTTCGATATCATCAACAAAGCAAGCCTTTTTGAGTGTATCGCTCATTTTGATACCTACTGCTGCTGATGTGGGGCTTACGTGCTTGAATGATGTTGCTGCGGGCATACCGAGAGCTTCTTTAAGCTCCTTTACAAGCTGCCAACTGTTGAATGCATCAAGGAAGTTGATATAACCGGGTCTGCCGCTGAGAATTTCAATGGGAAGCTCAGTACCGTCTGCCATATAAATTTTAGCAGGCTTCTGATTAGGGTTACAACCGTATTTAAGTTCAAACTCTTTCATAACTTTCTCCTTATTTATTCTTGTTGATCATTCTGCTGTCATATTCGCCGCTTTCAAGGTCGATATAACGGACATAGAGTGAAATTTTGTTCTGCTCATTGAGATTTTTCCAAAGAAGATTTGTGAATTCATCAATATCATCGGGAATTGCAATTCTTTCGGGTTCGCCTGTGAAAGTAGGAATGGGATTTCCGTCATGGTTATATGTGTGAATGAAATGGCCGAGACCTGCAAGGGGAGCATAGTTGAATGTGTATCTGTTGCAAGCTGAACCGTTTTCGTCTGCACTCTTGAGAATGCTCATTTTGTATGTGAAATCGCCGTTTGCAAAAGTCATCATACCGCTGATACGGGGTGTAAAGTTGGGGCTGTCAGGCTCAAACTCTCTTGTTTCAAGAGCCTGCTCAAAAGTTTTGCCGTCTTTGATAAAATCATAAACGGTATCTGTCTGGTCACCGTTTGTAACGATAAGATTATTGTTAATCTGTCTAACGGGTGCGTAAATGATAAGTGAAGGATCTTCAACCTTTGAAGCATCAAAGGGGTGAATGATGATTTCGTCGCCTTCTTTAATAAATACTCTGTTTCTGCTGTTTTCGCTTCTGCCCATAATGAAGTAAGCTGTAACAGCTTTTTTTGCGTCTGCACTCTTACCGATAACAATACCTCTGCCTACATAGGTGTTGTCCTTGATAAGCTCGCCGATGTTGTTGATTTCGTAAATACCCATTTTTCTCATCCTTTCAAAAAAATAAGGCAGTCCTATCCAAGGATAAGACTGCCCAGACGGTCGGCATAAATTCGGATTATTTGCTCCTTTGCAGTGCTCTGCAATATTCCGTCAGTCACAAACAATCTTTATATTTTACTAATAAATTCTATCATCTAAAATATATTTTGTCAATATAATTATATTTTGATTTTTTGCTTTTTCCATTTTCCGCTTACAACAAAAATTATGCCTACAAAAATTGATGCAACGGATGCCATGCTTGTTGCAAGACCGATTCCGTTGAATGTAAAATCGGTTAAATTATAAATTTCTGTTAAATGAACCATAAGATATGCAAACGGTACTCTTACTATAATCGAGCTGAAACAAGCATTGAAAAGTGCAAAATTTGTGTAACCGGCACCGATTGCAAGACCATTCATACAGAATAAAAACGGAACAAAAATATAGTCAAGAGCAATAAATCTCAAATAACCGGCACCTGTTGAAATAACTTCAGGGTTAGAGTCAAACAATGAAATTATTGGTTGCGGGAACAGTTCAACTATTGCAAAAACTACAATTGAAATTGCAAAAGCAATGCCCATACCGGTTGTCATTGTTTTTTTAGCTCTGTCATATTCACCTGCACCTATGTTCTGACCTGCCATTGATGAAACGGCACTGCTCATTGCAAGGGCTGGCAGAATTGCGAATGAATTAACCTTGCCGCCTATACCCTGACAGGCAGATGCAATTTCTGCATTGGGCAGAGAATTGATAAGTGCGGTAAGAGTAAGAAACGAAAATGATACAACAACCTGCTGAACAGATGAAGGCAGACCGATTTTGAGCAACATTTTCAGCTTTTCTTTGTCGATTTTGAAATCATTTGCTTTGAATCCGCTAAAGAAATGGTTTTTTGCAAGGTAAATAAGTGAGAGTATAACGCTGAGAGCCTGAGCACCTACTGTTGCATAAGCTGCACCCGCTGCACCCATTTCACAAGGTCCTACAAGAACTATATCACCGATTATGTTTACAATGGTTGCAATAAGTACAAAATAGAGAGGTCTCTTTGAGTCACCCATACCTCTGAGAATTGCACTTATAACATTGTATGCAAACATAAATACAAGGCCTGCCATACAGATATTATAATAGTCTTCAGCATCTTTCATTGCCACTTCAGGTGTTTTTAAAAGATCGAGGAGTGATGTTCCAAGAAGAAGCATAACAACTGTACATACTATAC
>JAXJVE010000441.1:0-13589 GCA_036308705.1 Acutalibacteraceae bacterium | reverse complement strand
GATTCCATAATATACACAACGTGCATATCGTGAGGAATAAAAAACTGAACCATACAAGCACCGACAAAATACATCAAAAGATTATTTGAAAGGAAGATAATAACCATTGCAAAGCTCATTCCGAAGGTGTTGATAATCAAAAATGTTTTTCGTCCCCACCTGTCTGCAAGAGGTCTGTAGAGAAGTCCTATCGCCTGAAACGGTACAACAAGAATCGAAAGTAGATTAAGCCAACCAACCGAACCGTCACCAAAATTTGCAAACAAATCATTGGCAATTTCGGTTTTCATAAGCGTGCCTATCTGCGATGCAATTTCATCCGTTGCATATATGAGTGAAATTATAAACACAAGATATATAAAATATGTATTTCTTTTCGGGCGTGCTTTTTCTTTTTCCCACTTTTCAATTTCTTTTAATTGCTTGATTTTTTTATCTGTAATACTTTTCACAAGTTCACATCCAATTCGGTTATTTATAATACTTACCTGTTTTTTTCAGGTAATCAACAAGCATCATAGTCCAGTCTGTCTGAATAAAATCAAATCCCCTGTCTGCAAGCCAGCCCCAGCCGTAATCTTCGGAAACAGTCATTGCCGTATCATCGCTGTGTCCGCCTGCAAGCTGTTCTTTATAATCATAAATTATGGAATTCACCCAGACAAGCTTGTTATCACCGTGCATCATATCAATGAATTCAGGTGTTGCAAGGTATGAATTATCATTTTTAAAAAGAACTTCCGCACCGACATAGTTCAGATTCTTTTTCATAAGTTCATTATGAGTCGGATGTTTTTCTGATACAATGGGAATATAAGGCAACTCGGGGCAAAGGTTTTCAAGAACGTCATAAACCTTCTTTGAAGGTTTGCTTTTAACTAACATCTGATCAATCATTCCGTGACGCCTGATTGTTTTATAAATAAGTTCAGGATTATCCCAGAATTTATCAATATTTATAAAACATCTGCCTTTGAACTGCTCAAGAAAATCATCAAATCCCGCTATTCTGAACTGAGTAGGAGTATTATCATAATTCACATATCTGATATTTCTTATCTGTTTATAAGTCATTTCGGGAAGATTTATATTGCGGTTAAGATGTTCAATCTCCATTCCCGGATGAAACAAAAACAGTTTACCGTCACAACTGCAGCTAACATCAACCTCAATCATATCTGCACCTTGTTTTAAGGCTATTTCATACGCAGTCATTGTGTTACAAGGAATATTGCCTCCGCTTGCACCTCTGTGAGCAACCACAATTATATTTTCTTTTGCTTTATCATAAATATTAAAAGGCATAAGTTGTTACCTCCGTATAAGTTCCGAGAGTCAGCTTGTCTTTGATTTTTTCAAAAACATAATCAGGAATTTCTTCGACCATCATCAAATCATCAACAGAATAAAAACCGAGATTATTATTTCTGTATTCAATAATAGCTTGTGCTCTGACCTCGCCGATTTGCTCAAGTGCCATTAATTCCTCAAGAGTTGCGTTATTAATATCAACCTTACCGCTTTCAGGCTGAAATACGGCACGGGAAACATAAAACGAACTCAAATCCGGATTATTCGGCAGAACAACTTCGTTGTATTTCGGGGAATCAAAATATCCCGCAACAATAACGGTTGCGGTAATTATAACCGCAAACAAAGTAAGCATAATATGAGGAAATCGGTCTTTTTTCATTATTTACCGCCTGAAAATTATATTTCTTTATTTGACACTGTGAACTGATAATATTCAACATATCACCTGTGCGTTCTGTTATTTATCAGTATAGCATATACCGTATTTTTCTTCAAGTTTTATAGAGTTCAACATTGAATTTTTTTGTTTTGTATGTTATTATTTTTATCGACAAATTTTTTACGGGAGAAAAAGATGAACAAAAAAAAGAAAAACAATATACTTTTTGCCGTTGAGTCAGTTTTTTTCGGCTTTTTTTGTTTACTGTTTTTTGTGCTTAATTTCTTTGATTTCATATCACTTCAAGCAGCAAACATTATATATATAGCATTTATGATTGTTTCTTTCGGTTGGCTTATTGCATATGAATTTATATTTGAAAAGTATGACAACGCAGTACATTTCAAATTCCAAAAAAGCAAATATGTTCCGACTGCGGGTGCCCAAACAAAAAAAGACCATAAACGCAAAGGAATAATCGGAGTAATCATTCTGTGGATTGTCTACCTTGCGTTTATAGGTGTTATAAAATATCTCGGATTTTTAACCTGGCAATTGTTCCTTTCAGGTGCATCGCTTATGTTTTTGTTAAACTCGGTATTCACAAGAAAAATCTGTTTGCTCAGCGTTTTATTTTTACATAACAAAAACAACTGTTGCAAAAACTGTACTATCAACTGCTGGGATTACGCAATATTTGCAAGTGCACTTATTTTTGCACCCTATCTTTCAATTTACGCAACAGTTCTTAATGCTGCAATCCTTATATATTCAGCCGTTATGATGATAATATGGGAATACAATTATCATAAATATCCTTACAGATTTGTTCAGGAAACAAATCAGACTCTTTCTTGTAAAAACTGCCTTAAACAATGCAAAAGGAAATAAAAAATGCCCTTGGGATTTCTCCCGAGGGCATATTCTTTATTACTGTACAGGTGCGGGTTCGGGAGCAGGTGCTGTTCCCTGATTTGAAAGCATAATCTCAATTGTGTTTATTAATGAAATAAGCTTTGTGAGAAGATATGTAACAATATTCGGCATTGAATTGCCTGCTGCCGTAACAATGGCACCGAGAAGACCTTCGCTGCGTCCGTATGAAGGATGAGCAAATCCTACAACCTGTGCTCTGGGTCCGTCAACGGGTCTTGTTTTTTCTGTTACATATTCAGAGCCGTTATAGTTAAGATCCGATGTATTACCGCCGATACACTTTATTTTAAGCGTATTGCCGCTTTTGATAAAACCGTCTTCAGTGATAATATCAACGTGATGAATGTCATCGGTACCGTCAACTGCAGTATTTATAAATACGATATCGCCTTTTTGAGGAACATATCCGCTGTCAACGTGATAAAACTCCCCTCTTCTCTCAAACCAGTTCTTCATTGAGCCTACAGATGCTCTTTTGGGAACTGCAGTTCCGAGTGCTCCTGCCTGATTTGCACACCAGGAAACAAAAATGCAACACCAGTATGCATCGGTTTCTCTGCCGTAATACCAGGTTGTAAACTCATTGATGTTACTGGGATAAAAGCCTATCTTTGAACGTGCAATCTCTACGATTGATTCAGGAATACTTGCCTTTTCAACCTCTTCAGCAACAACAGGTTCTTCTGCGGGTGTTGCGGCAAAGGAAGGTGCGGTAATGCCTAACATAACTGTTAAAGAAAGCACTATCGCTGTAATTTTAACAAAAATTTTTGATTTAGCCATATTAAACGCCTCTTTACTGCTTTTTATTAATTATAACATATTAACAAATTATGTCAACTTAATTACAGATTCTTCAGGAATTAATTTCCATTCTATTCTGATTTTAACCTAACAGAACAGGGCAACACTCAAAAAATGCAACGGAATATACCGTTGCATTTTTTATCAGAGCGATTTTATAAGCTCGTAATATTCGGTTACAAGATATGAGCCGATATGTTTTCCGACAGAAAGAGTTTCGTCTGCAATACCGTCGCCGATAATATGACCCATAAATGCAAAATTGTTATCGGTAAGAACATAACCTATAGCATCGTTTGTAAGGCTTACCGCATAAGTTGTTACACCGTCAACAGCGGTTGAAAGAGTATCAAACTGCCATTCGGTACCGTCCCAGTTTGCACCGCCTGTGATTTCATCATCCCAGAAAACTTCGGGATAAAGTTCACCGGGGAAAAGTGCAAGTGCAATATCATTGCCGAATTCAATATAACCCATCTCGGTTGGCATACAATATTCTTTTGCAATAACACCGTCATAAAAAATCCTGTTATTTACAAGACCTACTTCACAGGCAAGGGTAAGTATACTGTTTTCGGGAACTATGAAGAGTTCTCTGTGTTTAACATTAATAACGGGAGCAAGTTCTTTTGAATAATCAGCTTCGACTATCTTTGCACCCACAAGCTGACCGAGTTTTTTGGCAGCCGCACCTTTTTCTTCATACTCGCTCATACCTGTTGAATCAACTTCAATATCACGAGTAATCTGACCGACAGCACCAGGTATCATAATAAAATTACCGCCTTCGGTATTTTTGATATATTCATCGGCATAGTAGATATAATCCGAGCCTACAAGACCGTTACCTGCACTGAAAGATGTTGCGTGACAGGTTATATCGCTGATATATGTTGCGGGCTCTCCTGATGCGGGAACAAATTTGAAGCTTGCGGTTGCGGGAATATCTTCTTTTGAAATAAGATGACGCTTATCTTTGAAATATTCGCCCATATCAATTTCAGAAAAATAAAGCTTGCCTTCTTTCACATTACCGAAAGCCTCTTTTATCGCTTCAACAGATACAGCGATAAAATGCTGTTTAAACATTTCGGCTGTTTCAAGGCCTGCCATTGTGCCGTCATATCCTATAAGGTTGCACCAGAATGCACCGAAAAGTTTTCTGAAAAACTCTGTACTTACACCCTGAGTATCAAGTACCGAGTGTGCGTGAGTTGCACTGATATTGATACTTGCAACTTCAATACCCTGAGATTCACAATATTCAATAATCGCCTTACGGATTGTGCGTACATCAGTTGAAGTAACGCCAAGAGCATCTATTGCGCCGAGCACTACCGCACCTTCGCCGCTGTTATCATCAATTACCGCAACACGGATGCACTGATCGTCATAAACGCCTTCAGCATATTTATTAAGCAAATCTCTGCCGAGATTATATTTGCCGCTGTCAATATCATCGGGAACAATGCTCTTTTTTGAATAGCCGAGTTTCCATACGTTATTCGCATCTGCCGATGTCTGATATGTATCTCTGCCTGGCATAAAGCCTATTTCTTCAGCGTTATAATTATCAATACTTTCCCAATCTCTCGGGTTCACATAAATTGCACAGATTGATTTCACAAGACCTTCAACAATAACGTTGAGCGTATTATAAAGGCCTTTCATAACGGTATCGCCGACAGATTCTTCCTGAACAGCGGTAACACTCTGCCCCTGAGCAGCATAAGAGCCGAGCGAAGCACCCGAAACCAAAACTGCAACACAAAGCACAGCCGAAATAATTCTTAACAAATTTTTCTTCATATTTGCCTCCGTAATGTTTTTTCTCAGTATATCACGCAAAAGTTTAATCTTCAAGTATTGATTGGTTTATCCGATATTAACTTTAATAATCTCAATCAGAGCTTCAAAGAATCTGCGAAGAGCCTCAAAGAACGATACATACCATCTGTCGAACGTATTGAAATTATCGGCGGTCATCGGCGAAATCGTCTGCATCTCATCATCAAAAACAAGATACTGAGGATAATCTTCGCTTGAAAAAACAGTATAACCGCTATTGTTTACTATTTCGCTGACAAGACCGTTAACACAATCAGGGAAATAATCGTGAACAATGTTTTTGATAAACCAGGTTGTATCGGGTGAAATACAAGTTGAAGCATCAATAAGTTTATCGGGTGATATATATTTATCGTTCATATTCAAAGCGGCATTATCAATATATTCCTGTGATAATGTTTCACCAATCTTAACTGCGGTTGCACCGAAACTGCTCTCACGAACAGTAACCGTTCTGTCTGAAAGCTCATCAGAGTTTTCAGTTACGGGAATTGTCTGCATTCCGTATTTGACGATGTTTGAAAATTCAATCCCTTTTTCAATGTGGTCAGCAGTTATATTTTCAAACTGAAGCTGAACATTATTGCGATAAAATTCAACTTTTTCAATAAGACCGGCATATTCGGATTTATCAACACCGTAGAAAACGGTTTCCATTGCTCTGTCATAATCTTCGATGCTTACCATACTCCAATAAGACGGGAATGTGCCGAAACCCGCTCTCATAATTTCAGGAAAAATATCTATATAAATATCCTTAACAACATTGTTGACCGCCCAGCAGGCAATATCAAGACCGTAATTTTTATTTAAAAGTGATACGAGCGAGCGGATAAGTTCGTTATAATAATCCTCAAGGCCAAGGTCAACGTCATACATAAAGCGTTCAATTCCGTCTGCGTGCATATAAAGTTCGCCTGTAAATGCCTTACTGCACTGAGTTGCACCGTAAACACTGCTTGCATAATGAATAACTTCCTTAACGTGTTCGCCGTTATATTTGACCATATAGGCGGTAACAACATTAGAGCCAAGACATCTTCCGTATAAAGCAACGTTTTCTGCACCCGTAACATAAAGAACATCTTCAATATACTTATGAAGCGAATCGGCAATAACAAAAGGATCAAGACGCCAATCATAATGGAATTTATAATCAGTTACGCCGTATTTACCGTTTTTATTCTTTTTATCCTTCAGAGTTGATCTTTGCCAGGTCCAGTCTGCGTGGCTGCCGTCGGTTACTTCACCGTTTTTATCAAGTGCCATAGGTTCAAAAACAGGAACAAAAATATCAACGAGCACATCGCAGAATTCATCCCATTTCTGAGTAAAAAAAGCTTTTGCAAAAACAGGAAGGATTTCTTTTGCTTTTTCTTCAATATAATTTTCGGGGATCTGAAGCGGATAAACAGTTTCTTTGACTCCCGCATCGTTTTTGCGAACAAGAAGAGCACCATACCCTGTAACGTGAATAACGGGAATATCCGCACCGTCTTCTGCGCCAAAAGCTAGGGGAACAGATGTCACCAAAATGCTGACGATAAGAAACAGGCTGATAAAAATACTCAGAAACTTTTTCACAATAAACAATCCTTTAATAACAAATTTTCGCTTCAAAATATATTTGAACATATTTTAACATTAAATACATCAATTTTCAATAAAAATACTCATTTATATAACAAAACCACGTGGAAGGGTTGCTTCCACAGGGTATATAAAGTATATTCTGTTACTCAGATTGTTGTCCAGCCGCCGTCAACGGTAAGAAGCTGACCTGTTGTGTAGCTTGAAGCATCAGATGCAAAATAAACAAGTGCACCGTCGAGCTCACCCGCTTTACCGGGTCTGCCCATAGGACAGTAAGCCTTAACTGCCATACCGAATTCGGGAGTATTGATAACCATATCAGTCATTTCGCTCTCAAAATAAGCGGGGCCGATTGCGTTAACGGTAATATTATATTTTGCCCATTCGTTTGCAAGAGCCTTTGTAAGCATTTCTACGCCGCCCTTACTTGCACAGTAAGCTGTAATGGGGCTGCCCGCCATTGCAACTGTTGAGTGAATTGAACCGATGTTGATAATCTTACCGTAATTCTGGCTTATCATTACCTTACCAACTTCACGTGCTACATAGTAAACACCGCTGAGATTGATTCTGATAGTTGAATCCCAGATGCTGTCTTCCTGTGATTCAGCGGGTGCGCCGCTGCCAACACCTGCGTTGTTAACAAGAATATCAATTCTGCCGAAATCAGCAACAACTTCTGCAACTGCATTTTTGATACTGTCATTATCAGCAACATCGCATTTTACGGCAATACATTTTACGCCAAGAGCTTCAACTTCGGCTTTAACCTGCTCAAGTCTGTCAACTCTTCTTGCGAGAATTGCAACATTAGCACCTTCTCTTGCAAGTGCAAGAGCAAACTGACGGCCAAGACCTGATGATGCACCTGTAACAACAGCAAATTTTCCTTCAAGATTAAATAAATTGCTCATTTTTATTCCTCCTTTTTTAAAAAAGATAGCATATCATTTCTGCTATTGTCAATCTTTTTCACCCAATTATACAAACAAGCAGAAATTTGTATAAGATTGCAAGCGAATATTTTGACATAATTTATACCTTTTTAAGCCTTCAGCATCATACAAATCGTTTAAATTGATTAATTGACAAAACATTAAATATATTATAAAATCATTAATCGGTTAAATATAATTAAAATTGTGAGGTAAAAATATGAAAAAATTTCTTTCTGTTTTTCTTTCGCTGGTACTTGTTCTCGGCATAACATTACCTGCTTTTTCAGCGGTAGATGCCAACGAGAGCCGCAGTCAGATTCCCGTTATCCGTATTTCAGGTGACGGCGAAGCACTTTACGACCCTGACGGCAACAAAATCTTCCATTATAAAGATGTTGCCAAGCTTTTGAAAGGTGACGGCGAAAACAGTTCCGAAAACAGCGATCTTTACAAATCAATGGCGGAATCTCTGCTCCCCGCAATGGCTAAAGGTCTTGCAACCGATAACTGGGATGACCTTTATGTTGGTCTTGAAACCGAAATAAGCAAGATATTTGCAAACTCACTGCTTGATGAAAACGGCAATGTAACCAACGGCTCAGGTTTATCGCAAAAGCGAAAAGATCAGATGCAGAAAAAGAGAACCCAGAGTCAGAAAGGCAGCAAAGGCTTCTTCGCCTGGGAAGACTATTGGTTCCATTACGACTGGCGACTTGATCCTATGGAAACAGCGGATGAGTTCCACACCTTTGTTCAGGATATCAAAAGAACAACAGGTTGCGAAAAAGTCGGTATTGCTGCAACCTGCCTTGGTACAAATATTGTTATGGCTTATGTTGCAAAATACGGTGCCAAAGATATTCAGGGTATAGCAATGGACGGCAGCGTTGTTGGCGGTGCAGAAATTCTCAGCGATGTTATCTGTGCAAAATTCGATGTTGACCCCCCTGCTCTTATGCGAGTTCTCCGCGACGTTGAAGGACTTGGTATGTTCAGTATGGATGAATTTTTATCCGCAACAATTGATATGCTTGTTCAGACCGGTCTTCTGGAAGGTGTTATCAGCACAACTGAAAATCTTTTATATGATAAGCTCGTTGAAGGCGTAACCTCAGCATTGGCACTTTCAACATTCTATACATGGCCTAACTATTGGGCTTGCGTAACTCCTGAAGATTATGAATCCGCAAAATATTATGTATTCGGCAAAGAAGGCAGCGAAAAGAGAATTAAATATGCAGGTCTTATCGAAAAGCTTGACCGCTATGACAGATCAGTTCGTCAGCAAGTTCCCGAACTTCTTCAGAAGATAAAAGACGACGGTGCAAACCTTGGCATAATTTCAAAATACGGATATCAGATGATACCCATTACATCAACATCCGATGCGATTTCAGATCAGTTCGCTTCCGTTACACGATCATCATTCGGAGCAACAACTTCAAATGTATACGAAACTCTTTCGGATGATTATATTGCACAGAGAACAGCTGAAGGCAAAGAAAAATACATTTCTCCCGATAAACAGATTGATGCATCCACCTGTCTTTATCCCGAATACACCTGGTTCATAAAAGGTTCATCTCACTCCAACTGGTCTTGTTATGAGATAAAAATAATGTATGATGTTTCATCTGCAGATAAGCAGCTGACAGTTGATGATTTCCCCTACACCAGGTTTATGGTATACGACACCAAATCCAACAATCTCTTCCCTATGACCACAGAAAACTGTAATACAGAAAACTGGGATTCTGCTCCTGAAATCTACAGACCCGAATCGTTCACAGACAGAATCAAAGTTGCGTTCAACGCTATGGTTGTTTGGGCAAAACTTCTTATTGATTTTATTATCAACGCAATTAAAAACGCATAAAATAAAAAATGCAACAGGCTTTTATATCCTGTTGCATTTTTTTAATCCGCTAAAAGCATCAACTTATTTATTCGGAATATATGCACCGAGTTTTATGAGGTTTTCCTGAAGTTTATTAACAGAAATTTTTCTTACATCTTCGGTTTCACAGGCAAGAGATGCTGCCACACCCGCAGCCTGACCCGTTATAAAACACCCGGGCATAACCCTTACGGATGCCTGCATCTGCCTGTCAGTGCCGATACATCTGCCTGCAACAAGCACATTTCTGAACGAAACAGGTATTAAACTGCGGTAAGGTATACCGTAGGATTCACCCTTCTTATAGCGGAGTTTTTTCTGATATTCTTCTCTGAAACGTTCATATTCTTCCTTATCGGTATTCATAACGTGTATATCAACAGGATAACAGTAACGCCCGATTTCATCATCAAAAACGGCACGTGATATAAAATCATTCACGTTAAGCATATAATCGCAAACTATTCTTCTTGATTCACGTACCCCGAGCAAAGATGCGGTTGAGCAAAGCTTCATATTTTCGTATCCCGTAAAATATGTTTTGAAATATTTATCATATTCAAGCATTGATTTTCTGCCTTCAACCATTGCAGAAGAGAGCGACTTTTCATCTGTCGGATTAATTCCGAATGTATGACCTATGTTACCGCCGCTCAAACCGTCTTTTCTGTGAAAGAAACCGGGTATATGTCTGTCCTCGTTAGTCAGCACTCCGTCACGGTGAGCCTGTTCAACATATTTATTCCATGGCTCGTTACATTTTTCTTTATCAATATCAGTCCAGATACTGCAAAGAGTCTGAGGCATAACATCACCGTTTTCATCGCCCATTTCATACTCTGCACCGCCAAAGGCACACAGGTCGCCGTCACCCGTACAGTCGATATAAATTTTGGCTTTAACCGCAAACAGACCGCTTTTTGAACCGAGAATCACGCCCTCAACTCTGCCGTTTTCAACAATAACATCATAAACTGATGTAAAAAATGAAAACTCAACGCCCGACTCAACAATAATATTATCATACTCTCTTTTGAGTTCCTCAATGTCAAGCGTTGTCCAGTTTCTCAAAGGAGTGCTTCGGGCAAGTCTTTGACGGATTTCGTAACCGATTCCGCTTGCAAGCACATTTTCGCCGTCATCAAAAGGGGCAAATGCAGGAACAAGCCCCGATGTACCCAACCCGCCGAAACAACCCGTTGCTTCGGCAGGAAAAACCTTTTTTCCGCTTCGTGCAGCCGCAACAGCCGCCGCTATACCCGACGGACCGCCTCCCGCAACAAAAACATCGGTTTCATATTTATAATTCAAAGATTTACTGTAAAACATTCTCAAACCTCCACAGGCTGTATAACTTAATTATACATTTTTTTGCCAAAAAAACAAGCATATTCATAGCTCTTCACAAAGCTTATTTCACAAGGGTTTATATTACCGTAGTATAAATCTTCAAGTGTTGTTTGTTTCATTGAAAACCTCCTTTAAAATAGAAAAAGTGCAACAGGATTATATATCCCATTGCACTTTAATGTTTTATTATTTAGTTCGACAAACTGAAAGTTTATATTCTATATGTAATTACATAACCATTATTAATGTTCCTATTCCAATCAAAACACATCCTATCAATGACTTTATTGTAAAGTCTTCGTGCAAAAAAACAAATGCTAATATTAAGGTAATTACTACACTTAATTTATCTATCGGTACAACTTTTGATGCATCACCTATCTGCAATGCTTTGTAGTAACATAGCCAAGAAGCACCTGTTGCTAATCCTGACAAAATCAAGAATATCCAGCTCTTTCTACTGATTTCTGTTATACCGTTTTGTGAATTCGTGAGAAATACCATTCCCCATGACATAGCAACTACAACAACAGTTCTTATTGCTGTTGCAAGATTCGAGTTTACTCCTTCTATGCCGACCTTTGCCAGTATAGAGGTAAGTGCTGCAAAAATTGCAGACAGTATTGCGAAAACAATCCACATACAATATTACCTCCAAAAATTCTAATTTATCGATTTGGATTATACCATACTTATATCAAAAAATCCACTATGAAAATATCAATCGACGACGGTGACGGATATTCTTGACGACCATAGGGATATTTATGCTCGGTCTGTCGTCGTCTTTTGGTCGTCGAAAGTGGGGTTTAAGTATATTTTAGTTGGTGCGAAAACAAAAGAAAAAAGCCACAAGAACCTTAGTTCTTATGGCTTCTGGCGGAGAGCAAGGGATTCGAACCCTCGAACAGGTTATAGCCCGTTACACGATTTCCAATAGCTCTTTAAAATGCTAAAGTTCGTTGATATACATAGGGTTTCGCCCTCTCATATTTTAGTTGCGACGGCAGAAATTGATATTTTAATCTTACTAGTTTCGGGTATTTATTCCACCCCTACCGTCGTCTTTCCGTCGTCGAATGTCGTTTCATTATGTAGAAATATTAAGCACAAAAACTTCAAAACTTTTTATAGCAAATCACCTTTACCTAAATTACACTTGCTACATAATGTTTGTAAATTATCTATAACTGTTTCTCCGCCTTTAGACCATGGAATAATGTGATCTATATGCAGTTCAACACTTGGATCTTTAGCAGGCGAAGCACCACAAGCACAACATTTAAAATTATCTCGTTGCATAACAAGAAATCTTAATTTCAAATTTATATTTCTTGGAGTTTTATGTATATCCTTGTTTTTTACGACCTCTTCATTTAAGGATTCGTCATTCGATTGTATCTCTGAAACAAGTTGTGCTTCAATCTCAACAGCTTGAAAATCATCGACATAATTACTCGCATGTTTCTTATTTTCTTCAGAATTAATATATTCAACAAAAGCCTCCAAAGCTTTTCGCCAACTACCAAATCTTCTTTTAAAAGTATCAACAGAATATTTAGAGAAATCACCTTTAACTATATCTGTTGATGTTGGTTGTCGTCCTAACAATATCCAAATGCGTTCAATTTCGCTAAAAAGATCTTGTTCTGTAATTTTTTTTCGTGATAATCCAGTTGGATTAAGTCCAGACAATAACAATATGTTGTCCCAAGAACCAAATCGTTTAAATATATGTCCTGCAGAATACTTACCAAAATGTATATAGTCATCATATGTAACAGTATTTCTATTAATTAACGATGCAACTCTTTTTATGTCATCAATATACATAGAATCACTAATAAATTTGTATTCGCTTGAATTTCTTTCAACACGTAATCCAGCAATTTTTAATGCATTTTTCCAAGTTCCAAAATGATTCTGGATTGCACATTGGGAATAATTACCGTATTTTTTGTATAAAGAAATTGATATATAATCTACATTTAAAGTCTCAGCTACTTTTTTAATATCATCAATAATGTCTTCATCAGATAAAATGGACTTATATTCATTTAATTCAAACTTCACTTTATTTCACCCTTTTTAATTATACATATATTATTGAATTAAGTCAATTGAATATAAATCAGAATACAATATTATGTCGTAATTTCGTCGACTTTTGTATACTTGTTAGATAAATATGTGTGATAAAACAAATCTTTGGGAATTGATAATTCTCAAGGGGATTTGGTGTTTGTAATCGGATATGTTTGACACTTGCGTTACACGATACAGCATTGTTCAACGGACTTCTTGATTGTTTGGACATTTATGTTTCAAGCAAAGTTGTTGAATATTTATTGAAGAAAAAACCCTGTCTGACGACGGTGACGAATATTCTTGCCGACCATGGGGATATTTATCCTCCGTGTGTCGTCGTCTTTTCGTCGTCGAAAGTGGGTTTTAGATATACTTTACTGCGGGTGAAAACATAAGAAAAACCCCACAGAAGCCTTAACTTCTATGGGGTTCTGGCGGAGAG
>JAXJVE010000440.1:0-1977 GCA_036308705.1 Acutalibacteraceae bacterium | reverse complement strand
TTGTTCAATTTTATTTTTTACAACAACGATTGTTACCGTAGCCGAGCCTGTTGCAACTGTTGCGGCAGCAACGCCTGCAACAACTTTTTGTGCAACACTCATTGCAGCAACCTTTGCACCTATTCCCGTTGCGGTTGTAGCCGTTGTACTTGCGGTAGATACGGCTGCACTTGCGGTTGTCGTTGCGGTAGCGGCAGTTGAAACAGCCGCAATACCCGCTTGGGAAGCAGCGGTTACGCCAGCAAAAGCGGCGGTTTGTGCGGCACTGCCCGCAAATGATGTTGCTGCAACCTGAGAAGATTTCTGCAAAGCAAAAAGAATAAGCGGCAACGGTGCAATTCCGAACAGCGGCATACCTTTTTTGCTTCGTTTTTCAATCTCTTCTTTTATATCTTCTCTTGCTCTGAACAGTCGGCTCTTTACCGCCGATTCGGATATGCCGAGTTCTTCGGATATTTCGGCAATGCTCATTTCGTGCTGATAAAAAAGAACAAGACAAAGCCGTTTGTCTTCCGAAACGGAGTTGACAATTTCTCTGATTTCTTCGCTGCGTTCATCAAGCACTGCATTTTCTTCAGGCATAAGAGAAGGGTTTTCTTCTTCCTGAATATCAAATATATATTCGTGCTCTTCGCCGAGCAAAGCCGGTTTTTTCTTTTTAAGATAATCTTTACCGAGGTTGGCGGCTATTGCCGTCAGCCATTTTTTTGCTTTTGCAGGCTCTTTAAGAGTATGTATTTTTTTGATAGCAGAGATAAAACAATCCTGAGTCAGATCTTCCGCTTCGTGTGCATCGTGAGTGATTTCCAGAAGAATGGAATATATAAGCGGAGAAAATTCGGTATATAATTGCCCGAAAGCCTGCATATCGCCCTGCTGTGCCTTTATCGCAAGCTCGGCAATAATGGAATCTTTCATCCGATTATCATTCCTTTCTTAATATGTTTCTATACAATTATACCAAATAACATTCTTTTTTCAACTAAAAATGATAATTTGCGACTTATTAATTTTTTGTAAACAATGCGAAAAACAAGAAACTTTTTTAGTTTTAAATCGTCGGCAACGGAGTTGAAAAAAATCAGAAATTTTTCAAAAAAATGTGAAACCTTTCCGTGAACGGCTCGTCTTAGTTGACAGGAAGGCAAAAAGGCGACACATTCCGCAAAGCTTTATTGCACATCAACAGGCTTTGAGACAGGGACACAAGGTGCACGCCGCCCGGTTTATATTGACGCACGGACAAACGGCTCAAGCCTGGAGATCTTCCTTTAAGCTGTGTCTGTGTTAAGCAGACACAGCGAAAAAAATAAATGAACCGTTTTTCACTTTCATTCGTCTAATGGGTGAAAGGAGGATGAAAATGAATAGCGGTTCAATAAAAAAAAGAGTGAATCTCGACGGAATTCACTCTTTGGATATATCTGTTTATGAGGAAAAGAAAACAGTAATTACCGAACTCATAACACCCGACGAAATACCCGTTATGATTTATGCTGAAAAATTCGATGAACCCTGCGATTATCTGAAAAAAGGAATACGCAGAGGCATTGAATATCTGAAGAAAAAGGAGGATGTATGGAAGTCGATAAACAAAGGATATCCGAACTTGTAGTGAAAATTCAAAACGGGAACAAATCTGCTTTTGATGAACTCTATAAGCTGACGAGCGAAAGAGCATATTTTATTGCTCTGGAATTTACAAAAAATAATCAGGATGCGGAAGATATCCTTCAGGAAAGCTACATAAAAGCTCTTTCAAAAATCAACGAACTCGATAAGCCCGAAAGTTTTTCAAGCTGGTTCAATCAGATTGTTGCCAACAAGAGCAAGGATTTCCTGAAAAAGAAAAAGCCGATGCTTTTTAAAAGTGATGAGGAAGAAACAGCTGCAACTGAGTTTTTACCCGATGAAGATACAAATTTCAGTCCTGAAGAGAATCTCGACCAGACCGAGCTTCAGAAAACGGTTATGGAA
>JAXJVE010000439.1:0-2089 GCA_036308705.1 Acutalibacteraceae bacterium | reverse complement strand
ATAATATAAAGAACGGCAAATCCGTTTTTGATAATTGAATCAAGCTCCTTATCGAGCCTTTCTTTGATATATTCGGGCAGAGGATTTCCGTAGTAATCCTGCATTCTGTCGTAGCAAATCTGCCTGAGTTCTTCATCCGCACCCTCAATTTTAGGCGGATATGTGCCGTCGGGAATGGGCTTTATTTCTTCACACATATCGGCAATAAGATTGGGGTTTTTAACAACAACCTCATATGCGGTATCCTCACCGAGATATGCAAATTCTTCAAGCATATTCTGAGTTGTACGAAGGTAAAGCGGTGCCTGTTCCGAAGCATCCTTGAAGCCTTGTCCCGCCATAAGAATCTCTCTGAATATACTGTCGCTCTCTTCCATAAAATGAACGTCGCCCGTTGCAACAACGGGAATATTCAGCTCATCGGCAAGGTGAATGATGCGTCTGTTTATCTCATTAAGATCCTCTTCACCGTCAACCATACCCTCACGAATCATAAAGGCATTGTTGCCGTTTGGCTGAATCTCAAGATAATCGTAAAGAGATGCAATTTCAAGCAGTTCTTCTGTGGGAAGTCCCTTATATATCGCCTGATAAAGCTGACCCGCTTCACACGCACTGCCGACAATAAGACCCTCTTTATGAGCAATAAGCTCACTCTTGGGTATTCTCGGGTGGCGGTAATAATATTCAAGATTTGATTTTGAAATAAGCTGATAAAGATGCTTAAGACCGATTTTATTTTTGGCGAGAAGAATTATATGATAGGTCGGCAAACGTTTAACATTAACAGGAACCTTTTCGTTTATTTCGTTTACGTTTTCAACGCCTTTTTCAGCACAGAGTTCAACAAGTTTTTCAAAAATGCGTGCAAGTGCACCCGCATCCTCATCGGCTCTGTGGTGGTCAAACTTCGGAAGCTTGAAGTGGTTTGAAATTGAATCAAGCTTATAGTTTTTGATGCCTTCGATAAGGCTCTGTGCCATAACAAGAGTATCAATATGAGTAAAGTTATAATCAATGCCGTTTCTTCGGCAGGTATGTTTCAGAACATTGGTATCAAATGTTGCATTGTGTGCAACAAGTACACCGTCACCGCAGAATTCAAAGAATTTGCGTACAGCTTCCGCCTCTTTGGGTGCATTTGCAACCATTGAATTTGTGATGCCCGTAAGCTCGGTTATCTTTGACGGAATAGACATTTCAGGGTTTACAAAAGTCTGGAAACGAGCTCTTTCAGCACCGTCAACAAACTTTACCGCACCGATTTCCGTAAGGCGTACACGGTCTGTACGAAGACCTGTTGTTTCAACGTCAAAAACGATGAAAGTGCCGCTCATAGGCATATCGGCATTGCCTGTTACGATTTTTGCAGAGTCATCAACAAGATAACCCTCCATACCGTAGATAACTTTAATTCCGTTTGCTTTTGCCGCAGCAGCCGCTTCGGGATAGGCCTGTACAACACCGTGGTCTGTAACAGCAACCGCTTTATGACCCCACTTTGCAGCCCTTGCAATGAGCTTTTTGGCGCTTGAAAGGCCATCCATTGCAGACATATTGGTGTGCATATGAAGTTCAACACGCTTTTCCTCTGCGGTATCTTTTATGCCGATTTCTTCAATAAGCATAATGGAATTTGCCTTTATGCAATAGGTTTTGATGTAGTCATCATACTCAACGTGACCTCTCATCATAACCACCTTGCCGTCTGCAAGGTTTTCACAAAGTTGTTCGCAATTCTGCACAGCTTCAAAAATTTTGACTGTATATGAATTTGTTTTATCGGTTATATTGAAATTGATGATTTTGCGTTTACCGTCACGGGTATCACGCATATCGAGCGAAAAAATTCTGCCCCATACAGTAACATTGCCGTCTTCAATCGAAATCCCGCTTAAAGGCACAGGCTTTGACTTGATTTTACTGCCGTAAATAACCTTTGCATTGGTAAGCGAAATGGGCAAATCATCGTATTCCTGCTTAGCCGCTTTAGGCTTCTTTTCTTCTTCAATAACAGGCATTTCTATTTTGATATTATCCGCCTGCATCTGCTTATACTCGGGAGAATCGAGCTTGGGTGCACCGCCTT
>JAXJVE010000438.1:0-3346 GCA_036308705.1 Acutalibacteraceae bacterium | reverse complement strand
GGTTACTGCCTCGGGTGTGTTGGGCATAATTATTGTTACGATATCGCCCTTGCGGACACCGAACGAATGATATGCACCTGAAATTTCTTCGATTTTCTTAACGAAATTTTTATAGGTACATTCGGTGCCGAAATATTCATATGCCAATGAGTCGGGGAGGTTTTCTGCTGAAATTCTGAGCATTCCGAACATTGAAACGTCGGGAACCTCAAAGCCTTCGGGGAGGTTGCTGTTTTCGTACTTAAAAAACGGATTAAGTGTCATTTTTTACCTCGCATTATTTTTTTCGCCGTGCTTCATCTTTTTAACCGCTACTGCCACGCCTGCTGTGAGCAGTACAGCCGCAGATGCCGCCGCAACATATTTTTTGGGGAATTCCTTTTTTGCCGATAAGTTTCTGAATAATTCTTCTTCTATTTTCTCTTTGCTTGTTTGCGAAACAGAGAGAGAGCCTATAACTCTCGCATATTCATTTACTGCATATTCCATTATTGAATCTCCTCCATTTCAAATAATCTTCTCAGGATTTCTCGCCCTTTTTGCAAGCGTTTTCTTACCGTTTCTTCTTTTATCCCGATGATTTCTGCAATCTCTTTGCTTTTGTAACCTTCAATATAATAAAGAGTCATAACAACCTTATATTTTGAAGGCAGGCTCATTATCAGTTCAAAAGTTTCGTAGTCGTTTTCGCAAATGCCTATGTTTTTGATATCTTCGATATTGACCGTTTCTTTTCTGATACGGAACATCATCATATTTTTGCTGATGTTGGTTGCAACTCTTATCAGCCAGGCTTTTCTGTGCTCTTCACTTTCAAATTCGGGAGCTTTGGTAAGATATTTAAGGAAAGCATCCTGTACCGCATCTTCGGCATCGTCACGGTTGCCGAGAATACAGTAAGAAACCCTGAAAATAAGGGAGGTATATGTTTCAACAAGCTCTTTGATTTCGCTTTCGGATTTATTGTGTTTTTTCAAAGCCGATACCCTCCTTAAAACAAACAGTTTCCATAAAAAATACAATTCAGAAGTTAAAAATGTGAACACTATTTTGTGAACAAATTGTAAACATTTTTTGGCGTAATAATGTTATACAAAAATCAAAAACTTTCTTTTGATATTTTGTTTGTTTTACTCAACGAATGCAGAAAATCTCAAAAAAACATTCGGCTTGACTGCGATTTGGCGGCGTGTTAGTATATGTATATTAAAATATACAGAGGAGAGTCGGAAATGAAAAAAAGAAACAGATTTTTATGCTTTTTGCTTGCGTTTTCAATGATTTTCTCAAGCATCGGTTTATTTGCTTATGCCGTTGAAAATCAAAAGAATTATTATTATCTCGATTCCGTTAACGGCGACGATTCAAACAGCGGTACGGATTATTCCGATATAAACAGCTTTAAGCTTTCTGCGGATTCACCGCTTATCGGTTCGGGTTTATCAACAGATGTTGAAACAGATTTTTACGGAAATCCCGTTGAAAGCAACAACATCGGTTGCTACGGCGGAACGGGCACCGATGCGGAATACAAGGGCGAAAATATATTTGAAAAATTCATTCGTACCGTTATCAATATTTTTCAGACCATCAAGCACGAGATAGAGGTTATTTTTGATTAAAAAATTTTTTTCAGATTATTGACAAGTAAAAAGAATATGATATAATATATAAAATAAATTAATAAAGAAATTGAAGGAACCAGCTGTCTGCAGAGGATGTTGGTTCCTTATGTTTTTAAGCCAAAAAAGGAGAAGTTTTTATGGAAATTCAGCTTCAGGAACTTATTGAACAGATTAAAAAAGACGGTGTTGAAGCGGCTGAAACTCAGGCGGAAGCGATACTTGTATCTGCAAAAGCCGAGGCGGAAAAAATCATTGCCGATGCAAAAGCTCAGGCTGATAAGATGATTGCCGATGCAAAAAAAGAAAACGAAAAAACCGTGAAATCGGGCGAAGATGCAATCCGTCAGGCAGGCAGAAATCTGCTCATTTCTTTCAGAGAAAGTGTTTCAAAGGAGCTTGCGGCTGTTGTGGGCAGTAATGTTAACGCTGTTTACTCGTCCGATGATTTTGCAAAGATTATTGTGAATGCCGTTGAATCCTGGGTTGCAAAGCCCGAAGCAGGGGATATCACCGTGATTCTCAACAGCAGTGACCTTAAGAAACTTGAGGATGTTGTTCTCGCTTCGCTCAAAGCAAAAATGCTCGGCGGCGTTACTCTTAAAGCAAACGATAATTTTGACGGCGGTTTCCGTATTGCCGTTGATAACGGCTCGGTTTACTATGATTATTCCGCAGAGGCTGTTACCGATATGCTTTCAAGCTATCTCAGCCCCGCTGTTACCGCACTTCTGAAAGAGGCTGAATGATATGGCAGAATATTATCTGATATCTCAGCTGCCGTCACTTGACGGAATAAACGAAAACACTCCTCTTCCCATTACCGAGGAGAGATTTGCAGAGCTTTGCGAAAGATTCCTCGGCAAAAAGGCGTATGCCGAATTTAACAGATTAACGCTTCTTCCGCCTAAAAGCCCCGAAAAATCAGCATCTCAGCTTGTTGAAAAATGGAACGAGGGTGAACGCAATCTGCGTCTGGCACTCGCAAAACTCCGTGCGGATAAATTGAACAAACAGTATAAAGAGGATGAGCGTTCATTCCCCGCAGAGCTTGTTCAGGCGGCACGCACAGCCATTGAATGTGAAAGCCCTATGGAAGCTGAAAAATTCCTCAACCGTTACCGTCTTGAGTTTCTTGAATCGCTCAGACCGACGGATTCTTTTTCGGAAGAATATGTATATTATTACGGATTGAAGCTCAGGCTTTTGCTCCGTATCAGAAAGTTTGATACACAAAGCGGCGAAACCGCATACAGAAATATCTATGATTCCGTTATGAACGGAGAGAAATCGGAGGTTATACAATGACCGAAAACAAAGGCAAGGTAGTCAGCATTAACGGTAACCTTGTATCGGTAAGGTTTGACGGCAATGTTTCGATGAACGAAATATGCTACGTTAATGTTGATAACACAAAGCTTAAAAGCGAAGTTATCCGTATCAAGGGCGATATCGCTCAGATACAGGTTTATGAGATGACAAACGGCATAAAATGCGGCGACGATGTAGAGTTTACGGGCGATATGCTCTCTGCACAGCTCGGCCCCGGTCTTCTCGGTCAGGTTTATGACGGCTTGCAGAATCCTCTGCCCGTTCTTGCTGAGCAGGCGGGCTGGTTCCTTGAGAGAGGCGTATATGCAGAAAGCCTCAATGCCGAAAAGAAATGGGAATTCACTCCCACCGCCAAAGTTGGTGATACCCTTTGTGCGGGCGAATATATAGGC
>JAXJVE010000437.1:0-3761 GCA_036308705.1 Acutalibacteraceae bacterium | reverse complement strand
GTATGGAGCCTGTTGTGTGTGCACCGGGCGAAGAATCGGAGCTTACGGCTGAAGATATGCCGATAGTAATGGAACAGTATGAAAAACTTGCTGAGCTTATGCTTGAAAAAGATAAAGAAGGCAAGCCCTTCACCTTCTATCATTATATGATTGACCTCACAGGCGGTCCGTGTATCTACAAGCGTATTTCGGGTTGCGGCTCAGGTACGGAATATATGGCGGTTACACCCACAGGTGAGCTTTACCCCTGCCATCAGTTTGTAGGTGAAGAAAAGTTCAGGCTCGGCGATATCTGGGAAGGTGTTACAAACACCGCTGTTCAGGGTGAATTTGCGGAATGTAACGTATATTCACGCCCCGAATGTCGCGAATGCTGGGCAAGACTTTATTGCTCAGGCGGTTGTGCCGCAAACGCGTATCATTCAACAGGCTCTGTCAAGGGCGTATATAAATACGGCTGCGAACTTTTCAAAAAGAGAATGGAATGTGCAATCATGGTTGCGGTTGCACGGGCTTTTGGTGAAGAATAATGGATACTCCCATCTGCGATTTCGTAAATGAATATGTCAGAAAAAACTCTGTGCGACTGCATATGCCGGGTCACAAGGGTTTGGGATTGCTCGGTTTTGAAGATAAAGACATAACCGAAATAAGCGGAGCAGACAGTCTTTACGAAGCAGACGGAATAATAAAAGCGAGCGAAAACAACGCATCGTCTCTTTTCGGATGTGATACTTTTTATTCAACCGAAGGCTCATCGCAGTGCATAAGAGCAATGGTTTATCTTGCCTGCATTTATGCAAAATCGCTCGGCAAAAATCCGCTTATTGCGGCGGGCAGAAATGCTCATAAAACCTTTCTGAGTGCCTGTGCGTTGACAGATACCGATGTTATCTGGCTCTGCAGCAAAAACACAGATTCATATCTCAGCTGCAAAATAACGGCAGATGATATTGAAGCCGTACTTCTCAGCCTCGACGAGAAGCCTGTTGCGGTTTATCTCACAAGCCCCGATTATCTTGGCGATATGCCTGATATAAAAGCAATTTCATCTGTTTGCAAAAAACACGGTGTATTGCTTCTGATTGATAATGCTCACGGTGCATATCTTGAATTCCTTGAGAATTCAATGCATCCGATAAAACTCGGTGCAGATATCTGTTGTGATTCGGCACACAAAACCCTCCCTGTTTTAACAGGCGGTGCATATCTTCACACAAAGGTTTTTTCAGATAAAGCAAAATCCGCACTCGCTCTTTTCGGCTCAACAAGTCCGTCATATCTTATTCTGCAGTCACTTGATGCGGCAAACAAATATATTTCTAACGGTTACAAAGAAAAGCTTACAGATTTTGTAAAAACCGTTGATACACTTAAGGAAACGCTTGTTGAAAACGGATATGTTCTTTGCGGAAATGAGCCTTTAAAAATCACAATAGAAGCAAAAGAATACGGTTATTTCGGCTTTGAGATTGCCGCTTTACTTGAAGAAAAAAATATTATCTGCGAATTTTCGGACAGAGATTTTATTGTTTTTATGCTGACTCCCGAAATCGGTAACAATATCGGCAAGCTTGAAAATGCACTTCTTTCAATTCCGAAAAAATGTAAAATCAGCGAAAATCCGCCTGAATTTTCATTACCGAAAAAAGTTGTGACTGTTAAAGAAGCTGTGTTTTCCGAATACGAAACAATTCCCGCAAGCGAAAGCGAAGGCAGAATTCTTGCAGTCGCAAATGTTTCGTGCCCCCCTGCCGTACCGATTGTTGTATGCGGAGAAAAAATTGATAAAAAAGCAATTGAATGTTTTGAATACTACGGCATAAAAAATATAAATGTTATAAAATAGAAGAAGGCTTGTATGGGTAATCGCCCGTACAAGCCTATTTGTTACATATAAAGATTTGTTATTTTTCGTTGTAATTCTTTATCGCTCAGTTCATCTGCCCTGTCGATTATTCTGATATCAAGGCTCTCAGCACGTGCTTTTATGTGTGCTTCTTTTGAGCCGAGTTTTTCAAGCTCTGTTGCAACAAGAACCTTTCTTGCAAATCTTCCGCCGAATTTTTCGGCAACGGTTGAAAGTTTATAGAGCTCATCAGATGATAACGCACCGTTTTTGCACGAAATAAAAACAGGAGTTATTCCTCTCATAAGAACAACATCTATCTCGTTGCTGACTGCGGATTTTTCATCTTCCCAATCAATTATAACACCTGTCAGCACATCGTCATATACTTTCTCTCCGTTATTATCGGTTGAGTCAAGAGCAACAGCGGTAACGGTAAGCTCAAGAACCTGACCCGATTTTGTAAGTGCTCTTTTTATCTGCTCATTTTTAAAAGCAAATTCAATATAAGAACCTTTATCAACAAACTTATCCGTAACACCGTATTCTGCAAGAGCACGAAGTATTTCGATAAGTTTTTTCGTCATTATATCTGATTTAAAAACATAAAAAAGTCCGTCTGTGCTCTGATGTTCACTGCAAAGTTTATCAAGCACTTTTATCTGTGCGTTCCATTCTGTGGGATTTTTTCTGCAAACAGACCACATCGAACGGATATCATTTTTGAACTCTTCGGTGAAATCCCAATTATCAGCGGTTTTGCCGTCATATTTCATCTTGCCGCCGTAAACGGAAATACATTCTTTTATGCTGAGTTTTACAGGTTCACAGGCACACATCGTACCGTCGGAATCAAACTCGGTCATAGTACCGTTTGAAATATTGAATCGGTGCAGTTTCAGGGAACTCGGGTGTTTTGCATAAACTATCCCAACTGCAGCAAGGCACAAATCGTTGCCGCCGCTCAGGTCAACAACACAGCCGTTATTTTTGCTCACGGTTTCTTCTATCACATCAACCGCCGCCGTAAGGTTATTCTTAGGCACGCTTTTTATTTCAAACTCAACATCAATTCCTCTGTCATATACAACAGACTTATATTTTTCAATACTTCTTTGCATTTGCTTAAGACTGTTGCCTATAAAAACAACTTTCTGAGGTTTGCAAAGAAGAGTACTTATAATATTCTCAATTGCGGATTCTCTGTCAAAAAACTCAATCACCGTCATAAGCAAAAATTCTCCTTGATTTCGGTTC
This sequence comes from Acutalibacteraceae bacterium, assembly GCA_036308705.1. Lineage (GTDB taxonomy): Bacteria > Bacillota > Clostridia > Oscillospirales > Acutalibacteraceae > CAG-177. The sequence goes on along the minus strand of JAXJVE010000437.1, from coordinate 655 downwards.
CGCTTTTGATTGGTATGGTAACAAAAACATCTTTGCATATTTTTCTGAGCTCCTCGGCACAGTTATATGCATTTTCTTTTTCTTTAAAAATCGCAAAAACGGTAGGGCCGCTGCCGCTCATCTGGCAAAGTGCCGCACCGTGCTCACGCATAATACGTTTGAATTCAACTCTTTCGGGCACTTCGATAACCTGTTCAAAAACATTGCCCGCATATTTGCAGATAAGCTCAAAATCCCCTTTTTCGCAGGCATCAAGCATCCGCATAGCGTCTGGTCTGTAAAGATAAGTTTTATCTGCCGCCGCATAAGCCTCAGCGGTTGACACGCCTGCTTCGGGTTTGGCAAGAACTATAAAGCAATCTTCAAGAGGCTTCAAGGGTGAAAGTACGCCGCCCGTATTCTGAGAAAGACAGGTGCCTCCGACTATGCAGAAAGGCACATCGCTGCCCACCGAAAGACCGATTTCGCAGATTTTTTCTCGGGAAAAGTTTGTTTTGAAAAGTTTATTGAGAGCAACCGTAACCGCAGCCGCATCGGCACTGCCGCCTGCAAGCCCTGCCGCAAGCGGAATTTTCTTTTCGATATGTATTCTGATTTTCGGCTCAATGCACACTTCTTCACAGAATTTTTTTGCCGCTTTATATGCAATATTTCT
>JAXJVE010000436.1:0-2630 GCA_036308705.1 Acutalibacteraceae bacterium | reverse complement strand
GTCAACACTTTCCAAGTCGTCAAAAAACGGTTCCGATTCTTCAATAGGTTTTGGGGGTTCGTTGTTTGGGGCATCTATGCCGACCTTTCCTATTCCTCCACCACCGTAATTTTTACCGCCTGAGCCTCCGCTTGTTGAGCCGTTAGATTGGCTTAATTCGGCTGCTTTGGAAATCGCAGACTTTAAATCATCAATATTTTTATAATCTACGCCCATTATCTTTTCGCATATGTTTAAAGAACAGCTGTTAATTCCCAGACTTTTCCCAAAATCATCAATAACATCTTTTAAGTTTTGTGCTCCGTCGGGAAGATATGCCGCTGTTAAAATAAGCTGTTTTATTGTTGACTTGTCAAACTCATCAAGACTATTCGGCGCATCTGCCTTTATCTTGCCGCTCATTTCATTTCTGAATGCAGCATTGTCTTTTATAAATTTCCTTGCAAAATACTTATCAATACCTATCTTATCGGCTCCGATTTCCTTTGAATACTCACAAATATCTGTTATATCACCGTTTAACAAGGCATCAAGAATCACTGCTTTTTTCCATATAGCATTGACTTTGTTTCGTTTTTCGCTGTCATCCTTACTTATACTTGACGCTTTTAGCGCCTTATACATATAATCGGAGATACGATTTAAATTTGAATTTTCAAATCTGAATCCCGAAAAACCGAATAAATCCATATTTTCCGACACTATTTCAAATACATCGTTTTGACTTCCGGCATCAATAAGTGCATTGATCTTTAGCTCATAATCTCTTTTGTTTGCATAATAAAATCTTTCATTATCCGGCTTATCGGTGCCGCCAAAGACAATATTATACCATCCGCTTGGTTTGTCCATTGCAAATTCGAGCTTAATCTCTCCTTTTGCACCGCTGACCTTTTGGTCGTGATATACCATAATTTTTATGTTTTCGACCGCATTGTTCTCAATTAATGCATCTGCACCAACCGTATCGGCATATACATCAACACTGACAAGACTTCCCGGTAGTTCGGACGGCGTCTTGGTTGTTGTCAAAATTTCGTAATCCGAAATCTGTTCCGTCTTAGCAGATGCATAAGACGCAAAAACCGAACAAAATGCTGTACTCACAGCTATAATTGCACACGTAAACCTAACTTTAAATCCCATTAATTGCACTCTCCTGTCTTTTGGTTATGCTGACGGTATATAATTTGAATGTCACACATTTATTACTAATCTTTTTTCACTTAATACTCTTTAAATTCCCTACAATATGATTATTTCGCAGAGCCGAGGCTGTTTTTATACCCAACGGCTCTGCGAAAAAGAAAATATTATTCTTGTGCGGTTGACTTTAATTCCACAAATCCGCATTGAGGCATCATATTGCTCATATTGTCCCAAACGAACCCTTTTATTTCAAGTCCTGAAATATTTTCAACGGGAGCTATCGGATATTCATAAATAATCTTTTGTCCGTTAGCCTCAAAATCGAAATTTTTAAAGTTAAAGCCTGTAAGCATTTTGTTGTTAAATATTCCATACGATACAGCCACGCTTTGTTTGGAGGCAGTAGTGTTAATTCCTTCAACAACAACTTTAAGCTCGGTTCCGAGAGTAACATCATTCAATGCAATCTCATTTCCGCTTTTATCAACAATTTTTACATTTGTAATTTTAAAACTGCCCTCGCTTGATTCGAATGATGTAACATATTCGTCAGTGCCTTTTATTGAGCCGATAGACAGCGTATAATCGGTTGCCGGCGTCAATATTCCACCGAGGTCAATCGTGTAAGTGTTTGTGTTCACGTCAAATATGCCTGTTTGTGGTTCACCGCCAAACATAACTTTGTCGTTAAAATCCTCTTGACTCAAGCCTGAGCCGTTCATATTAATTTCTATCTTATTAATATCATTCGGAAGCGTACTGTTCGGAACGTGTTTTACCCCGTTTACATCAACAAATCTGACAGATGCTACCTCAGGAAGGGTATAACTTTGTTCTATCTTGATATCATCAACCAAAATGTTACCTATCCCGTTATTGATTCTGAATGCACTTATATAGTATGGATTATCGTGCAGTTCTTTTTCGTTTGAAATACCTGTAACTATATCATAGATACTATTTCCGGCATCATCTTTAACAAGAACATGTACCGAACCTTTTTTGTTATTCGTCCCATATGAACATACTCTTGAGAAAGTATACCATTCATTCAAATTCATAGTGATTTCTCTCGGCTCGCCGGGTGAATTACTCTCAAAACCATTTTGGCCGTCATATTTGTCGTATGTAAGAATTTTTATTCCAGTGCTGCCGCCCAAATACATACCGGTTGTAAAATTATCCATTTCTCTTACTGCATCGGGATTTGAACTAAATGTTTCAAATATCCTTAAATTCGTGTCACCTGTATTATCAAGGGATGCAAGTTTTAATCTGTAGGATGTTGTTATTACTTTGTTTTCAATTGAATTATTTTGTTGATTATACTCTGAAGTGAAACTATAATCGACGTTAACCGTTCCTTTTGTGATGCTTAAAGCCTTGTTGCCTGATGCATCGGTATCATCGACAACGGTCGCATTAGTTGTACCGGATTCACCATCTTCAAAGTTTTTATCGAGCATAGTGAAAGATACTGC
>JAXJVE010000435.1:0-7973 GCA_036308705.1 Acutalibacteraceae bacterium | reverse complement strand
TATATGTGCAATCAATCTTCGTATTGCCCGTGAAATAAAGGGTGCGGCAAATGAAATTTATAAAAGTGAATTTGCCAACGGATTGCAGTCCGTGATTATAGCGGGGCCTCCGTCAAGCGGAAAAACAACCGTTTTGCGTGACCTTGTGCGTTGCCTTTCGGGTACGGAAAAGGGAAGAATTTACAAAACTTTTGTCTGCGACGAAAGGGGCGAAATAGCCGCCTGTGTTTCGGGTGTTGAGCAGAATGATATGGGGATTAACAGCGATATCATAACATCATATCCCAAAGCGGAAGGCATAATAATCGGCCTGCGTTCGTTTTCGCCCGATATTATTGTGTGCGATGAAATTGCAACCGAGGATGAAGCGTGTGCAATCGAAACGGGAATAAACAGCGGTGTGTGTTTTGCACTCAGTATTCACGCAAGGGATGAGAAAGAACTTAAAACAAAACCTATACTTTTAAAGTTGCTTAAAAGCGGAGCGTTTTCAAAGGTGATTCTTCTTTCGGGCAAGCAAGTGGGCAAGGTTGAAAAGATATTTACGGCAGGTGATATTCTTGTTTAAATATGCATCGATGATTCTGATTCTGTCGGGGTTTTTATTTGGCGGAATGTATCTTGCGTCTTTGCAAAGAAAAAAGACGGATATCATAAACGGAATTCTGCTTATGATTTCCGTAATTGAAACGCAACTGCGGTATGCGTGCTTGCCTGTGAACGATTTAATAAGAATTCTTTGCGGTACGGAGAAACTTTCGGGTTTGAGGTTTCTTCACCTGTGTAAAGAAAAACTTGATAAAAACAAGCCGTTCCCCGAAGCGTGGAAATGTTCGGTTGAAGAATGTGATGAACTTTGCAGAATGCTCGGCAAACATAAAGATTATCTGACAGGGCTTGGCTCTGATATCGGCACAACCGACCTTGAAGGTCAGCTCGGCTGCTGTGAATATTATAAACAGATTTTCAAAAAAGAACTTGCCGTGCGTGAAGAAAATTCAAAAAAATATTCAAAGGTTTATCCCGCACTCGGGCTTATGCTTGGCGTTTCCGCGGCGATTATCATAGTATAACAAAACAATCCGAGGTGTGATTTTATGGATTTTACCATTGTAATCAAAATTGCGGCGGTGGGCATCATAGTGGCAATTCTGAATTCAATTTTATCCCGTGCAGGCCGTGATGACTATGCACTGATAACAATACTTGCGGGAATAATTGTTGTTCTGATGATGCTTGTGCCTCAATTTTCTGGCTTGCTGGATACGGTGAGCAGTATTATGAATTTCTGAAATGGATATTGCAAAAATAGCTTTTTTCGGAATAATGACAGCTTTGATTTATGCTCTTGTAAGAAACATAAAACCCGAGATTGCTCCGCTTGTTATTCTTGGCGGAGTGGCGGTTATACTCATAACTCTGGCGGAGAATTTGCTTGAGATTTCGGGCAGCATCAATGAAATGATGGAGCTTGCGGGCATTGAAAAAGAGAATGTATCTGTGCTTATGAAATCGCTCGGTATATGTGTTGTAACTCAGTTTGCGGCGGATATATGCTATGATAATTCATGCTCATCAATAGCATCGGCGGTTGAACTTGCGGGAAGACTCGGTGCAATCGCTCTTGCAATGCCGTTGCTTCAGAGCGTTGCAAGGCTTGCGATAGGATTGATAAACGGATGAAAAAAACAACAGTTATTCTGGCTTTCCTGATGATTATATCGTTGATTCCGTTACAGGCACACGCATCAAATATTGATGAGTATGCCAAAGACGGACTTGAAGCGTGCGGTGCAGATGAGCTTTCGGATTATTTATCAGAAGAAACAGAAGAATATCTTAAAAAAATCGGTTGCGGTGAAATTGATTTTGAAAAGATGCTTGATGTATCTCCCAAGGCGATATTTGAATTGATTTACGATATTCTCAAAGGGGAGATAAAAGAGCCTCTGAAAGCTTTGCTTAAGGTGACAGGCATTGTTTTGCTTGTGAGCACCTGCTCGGGATTTTTCCCCGATGATGAAAAAAGCAAGGCGGTACTTAACCTGATATGCGGTTGTGTTACCGTGCTCGGTATATTTGCACCCGCAATGAAAAGCATAAATGCGGCGGTTTCTGCAATCGGCGTGTGTGCTGATTTTGAAAAAGCACTCATACCCGTGCTCGCTGCGGTACTTACCGCAAACGGCAAACCCTCTCTTGCACTTACATATAAAGGTGCGGCGTTTGCAGCTGCTGAATTTATCGGCAATTTTGCCGCCGAAACGGCAATGCCTCTTATAGGAATTTCTGCTTCACTCGGCATAACGGGAGCTATGCTTCCTACTCTTCGCCTTTCTGCAATAAGTGAAATGATACGCAAAACTGCAACAACGGTGCTCGGTTGTACTGCGGGACTTTTTACGGGCTTTCTTTCGCTTAAAAGCGTGCTTGCTTCATCGGCAGACAGTCTTGTTGTCAAAGGCGTAAAAATGGCTTCGTCGTTTATTCCTGTTGTGGGAAATGCACTCGGCGAAGCATACACTTCGGTTTTTGCGAGTATGTCGCTTCTCAGAACAACAATCGGGATTTATGCCGTTATCGTCTTTTGCGTTACGGGGATACCTGTGGTAATAAATCTTGCCCTCTGGGTTTTGGCAATGCGGATTGCCTGCACGGTAAGTGATTTGCTCGATTGCAGAGTGTGTTCGGAAATTCTCAGGAATATTGCGTTTGTTTTTTCTCTCACCAACGCCGTTTTACTGCTCTGCATTGCTGTTTTTATTATATCATCGGGGCTGGCGGTTTCGTTCAGATCGGGAGGTTAAAATGGATTCGCTTAAACAATGGGCGCTGTGCCTTGTTATCGGTGCAGCGGCGGGTACACTTGTTATGGTGATTTCGCCACGGGGTGCAACAAATAAAATGGTAAGGGCGGTTGTCGGGATTTTTATTGTTGCCGTAATCGGAGTGCCGTTTGCTGATATGATAAAAAGCGGCTATGCAACCGAGGTTTTTGCACCTTATGATTATTCTGACGGTGATGCGGATATGAGTGAATTTATGCTTGAATCGTTTTGTGAATCCGTAAAAAAAGAAATTCAGAATTCTGCACGGAATATCGGCGTGCCGCTTTGTGAGGTTGTTGTTGAAGCGGATACTGATGCTGACGGATGTATAATTATACATAAAATAACGGTTAAAATTGATTCTGAATTTTCAGATAAAGTATCGGAACTTTCAGATATTCTCAGCAAAACAACAGGTGTTTTTGTAACGGTAATTGCAGAGTAGGGAAGGGTTAATCAATGTGGAAAAGTTATTGCTCAAGCCTGAAAATTTCATAAAAAAGATATCCGAAAAAACAAAGCTCAATCCCGGAATCCTTATTGTTGTTGCCTTGCTTGCCGCAGGGGTGCTGATGCTTATGCTCAGCGAATTTTCAGGTAAAGAAAAAGTTGTGACACAAGAAGTTTCAACAACCGTGCAGTTTGATTCGGAAGCTTATATAACGGAGCTTGAAAACCGTTTGGTATCAATAGTTTCGGCTATTGACGGTGCGGGCGAAACAAGGGTTATGATAATGCTTGAAAGCGGGGGAGAAGATGTTTATCTCAACAATTCGGATTATGGCGAAAACATTGAGATAAGCGGTGAAAACAGCTACGAGAAAAAGGATGATTATGTTATCGTTGACGGCTCTTCGGGTCAGGGCGGAATTGTTGTGAGAAGAACCGAACCCAAAGTGAGGGGAGTTGCCGTTGTGTGTAAGGGTGCGGGAAGTGAAACGGTTAAGGCGGAGATAACCCGTACGGTAACTGCATTGCTCGATATAAGCAGTGCCAGAGTCAGTGTAGCTAAAATGAATTAATACATTCATTATGCATAAAATACATTTTTATTCCGGAGGAAACGATAATGATTATTAAGAAAAGACAGCTTTTGCTTGCAACCCTTGTTATTGCTCTTGCGGCGGCGGTGTTTGTGAATTGGTACTACACACGCCCCGAAATTGAATCTGCAAATGCAAAAACAGAATCCGCAACTGCCCCCGAGGTGAAGGAAGGCGTTAATCTCGGTGACGCACGGTATGTTATTTCAACAGATGCATCACTTGATGATACCGCTTTGCAGGCTCAGGCAAATGAATATTTTGCAAGTGCAAAGCTTCGCCGTCAGAATGCACACGATGAAGCGGCGGAGGCCCTCAACGATATTATAAAAGACGGCTCGTCTTCATCGGAAGCAGTTTCAAAAGCTTCATCGGCACTTGAAGAGCTTGCAAAATCAATTTCCCTTGAAAGTGATATCGAAAATCTGATAGTTGCAAAGGCGGGCTGCGAAAATCTTGTTATTCTCAACGGCGGCAATGCTGAGATAATTGTTGAAAACGGAGCCCTTGATGAAGTAAGCATTATAAAAATCAAGGAAATTGCGGTTGAACAGACGGGATATTCCGTTGATAAAATTTCAATTACCGAAATGGAGTATTAATAAATATTTTTAAAATATATTGTATATTTATAAAAATAGTGGTATAATCTTCGTATAAATCGGCATATGCCGTTTAACGGAGGAATTATTTTGACAAGACGTGAAGAGAGAGAGCAGGCTTTTATTCTGCTTTTTGAAAAATCATTCAATCAGGAAATCGAACTTGACGAACTTTATGAATTTGCTGTTGAAAACGAAGCAATAAGCGGCAGCGATTTTGTTAAGAATCTTCTTTTCAAAACTTGGGAAAATGTTGAAGATATTGATATTTATATCGAGAAATATGCTCACGGATGGAAAATCAGCCGTATTTCAAAAGTTGCCCTTGCGGTGCTCAGACTTGCAATTTGCGAAATGAAGTATTTTGACGATATTCCCGTCAGCGTTTCAATCAATGAAGCGGTTGAACTTTGCAAGAAATATGCCGCAAAAGACGATGCCGTTTTTGTTAACGGAATTCTCGGCTCAATTTCAAAGGAAGCGGAATAATGCGTACACTCGGAATTGATACCAGCAACTACACAACATCTGTTTGCGTTTACGACAGCGAAACAGATACTGTTGTTCAGAAAAAGTTGCTTCTGCCTGTAAAAGAAGGCGAAAAAGGTTTGCGTCAGAGCGATGCGGTGTTTCATCATACCGCAAGACTTTATCCGCTTGTTGAAGAGCTTTTTGCGGAATACGGCGGTGAGATTGATGCAATAGGAGTATCTGAAAAGCCGAGAGATGCCGAAGGCTCATATATGCCTTGTTTTCTTGTGGGTGTTAATGTTGCAAGGAGCATCGGTGCGGTAACGGGTAAGCCCGTTTACGGTTTTTCGCATCAGTCGGGTCATATTGCAGCCGCACTTTATTCAAGCGGCAGAATGAACTTAATAAACCAAAAATTCATTGCCTTTCACGTTTCCGGAGGTACCAGCGAAATGCTGCTTGTTTCTCCGGATGGTGAGAGGGCTTTTGATGTTGATATAATAGGCGAAACCCTTGATCTTAACTGCGGACAGGCTGTTGACAGGGCAGGTGTTATGATGGGATTGCGTTTCCCTTGCGGTAAGGAGCTTGAGGCTCTTGCTCTCGGGAGCGGCAAAAAATATAACCCCAAGGTTTGTGTGAACAGCGGTAACTGCAGCCTTTCAGGGCTTGAAAATCAGTGCAGAAAAATGCTCGACAGCGGCGAATCCAAAGAGGATGTTGCACGCTATTGCCTTGATTTTGTGTGTAAAACACTTGAAAAGATGACTGAGTATTCTGTTAGGGAATACGGCAATCTGCCTCTTTTGTTTGCGGGCGGAGTTATGTCAAATTCAATAATCAGAGAAAAAATTCAAAGCCGCTTCGGTGCAAGTTTTGCTGAGCCTGAGTTTTCGTGTGACAATGCGGCGGGTGTTGCAATTCTTGCGTCATTGAAAGGTAAATGCGATGAGTAACGGAGTTGTGTTGAGCGTAAGCCAGCTCAACAGGTATGTCAAATCAATAATTGAGCAGGATATTAATCTGCAGACTGTTTTTGTGCAAGGCGAAATTTCAAATTTTACCAATCACTATAAAACGGGTCATTTCTATATGACTATCAAAGATGAGTCATCGTCGATAAAAGCGGTTATGTTTAAATCCGCAAATATGCGTCTTAAGTTTATGCCCGAAAATGCTATGAGCGTTATCATAAGGGGCAGGGTAGCGGTGTTTGAAAGAGACGGTCAATATCAGCTTTATATTGACGATATGCAACCCGACGGCACAGGTGCACTAAGCCTTGCGTTTGAACAGCTTAAAGAGAAGCTTGCAAAAGAAGGGCTTTTTGATGCAGATAAGAAAAAGCCGATTCCCGTTTATCCCGAAAAGGTCGGTGTTGTAACATCGCCTACGGGTGCGGCGATAAGAGATATAATAAATGTTATTTCACGCCGCTTTCCGCTTGCCGAGATAGTGCTTTGTCCCGTTGCGGTTCAGGGTGAATATGCCGCACCGCAGATAAAAAATGCAATTGAACTTTTCAATAAGCATAAAGCTGCAGACGTGCTTATAGTCGGCAGAGGCGGAGGTTCGGTTGAGGAATTATGGGCTTTTAATGAAGAGATTGTTGCAAGAGCGGTTGCTGCAAGTGAAATTCCCGTTATTTCTGCGGTAGGTCACGAAACGGATTTTACAATATGCGATTTTGTTGCCGATTTAAGAGCACCTACTCCTTCTGCCGCGGCAGAACTTGCGGTGCCTGACTGTTATCAGCAACGTGAAATGCTTTTATCGTTTTCAAGGCGTACAGACGCTGCGGTCTGCGATAAAATCGGCAGAGAAAGAGCGATAATTGAGCTGAGAAAATCTGTACTTCAGAGGCTCAGCCCTCAGAACTATATAGATAATCTTCGTGTAAGATGCGATAAGGCAACAATGGCGATGGATTCTGCGATAAAAGGCACTTTCGCTCTCAAGTCAAAGGAGTTTGCGGCGGCCTGCTCAAAACTTGATGCACTCAGTCCGCTTAAAATTCTTGCAAGGGGATACGGTGTTGCGAGCAAAAACGGCAAAATAATCTCGGATATCCGTGATGTTGAAACGGGCGATGTTATTAACCTGAGGCTCGGCAACGGTGAAGCTGAATGTGAAGTTAAAGAAATAAGAGGATAACGAAATGGAAAAGATAAATTACGAGAAATCGGTTGCAAGGCTCGAGGAGATAACCGATAAACTCGAAAACGGCAATCTTCCTCTCGAAGAGATGATAAAACTTTATGAAGAGGGTACAACCCTTGCCGCAAAATGCTCAAAAATCCTTGATGAGGCTCAACTTAAAATTACCGAGCTTTCTGCGGCAGAATAAAATGACAGATTTTGAAAAAATATTCAGCAGATATGTGAGCAAAATAAATGCTGCTGCAGATATTTATGTTTCACCTTCAATGTTTGAAGGCAGAGAATCGTCGGGGCTTGATGTTATGCTTGACGCAATGGCGTATTCGCTCAAAAACGGCGGCAAGCGTATAAGACCCGTGCTTACTCTTGAATTCTGCCGTTTGTGCGGCGGAGATTATACAGCCGCAATTCCTTTTGCCGTTGCGGTTGAAATGATTCATACCTATTCGCTTATTCACGATGACTTGCCGTGTATGGATAATGATGATATGCGAAGAGGCAAGCCTTCAAGCCATAAAGTATACGGTGAAGCAAATGCGGTTCTTGCGGGCGACGGTCTGTTGACTCTTGCGTTTGAAACAGTACTTTCCGCAGACATTGATGCTGATAAAAAAATAAAGGCAGCTCTTGAACTTTCAAAGGCTGCGGGTGTTTCGGGTATGATCGGCGGTCAGGTTATGGATCTTGCAAACGAGAAAAATCCCGCAACGCTTGATAAAATTACGGTTACGGAAATGCTCAAAACAGGTGCACTTATAAAAGCCGCTGCCGTAATGGGATGCATTGTCGCAGGAGCGGGTGAAGCTCAGATTGAAGCGGCAGAAGAATATTGCCGTTACATCGGTCTTGCTTTTCAGATAATTGACGAT
>JAXJVE010000434.1:0-1611 GCA_036308705.1 Acutalibacteraceae bacterium | reverse complement strand
TATATGTGCCGCTTCCGTATTCGCTGCGGCGTTCAAGCTTTATTTTCTTGCCGCCTGTACCGTAAAAAATAACATCCTTTGCCTTTTTGGAAAGTTCTTTAAACGGAGTATCGAGCGAGAAATCATAAGCATTTGCAAGCCCTTCAAAATACATCTGTGCAATGGTGCCGCCGTCTGCACTGCTCCAGCCGCTTGCTTTTATTGCACCTTGTTTAACCGAAAGTTCGGGATCGGGCACAACAAGATTCGGGTCCACTTTCATAAATACGCTCAGACCTGAACATTTCGGGCAGGCACCGAACGGATTGTTGAACGAAAACGAACGGGGTTCAAGCTCCTCAATGCTTACTCCGTGTTCGGGGCAGGCATAGTTGAGAGAATATAGCTGTTCTTCAGCGCCGATAACGTCAATCAGAAGCAAGCCTTCGGTAAGGTTGGTTGCTGTTTCTATTGAATCTGCAAGTCTTGAACGGATGCCGTCTTTGATAACAAGGCGGTCAACAATAACTTCAATGTTGTGTTTTATATTTTTTTCAAGTTTTATTTCTTCCGAAAGGTCGTAGGTTATGCCGTCAATACGAACTCGTGCAAAACCGCTTTTGCGGATATGGTCAAGCTCTTTTACATATTCGCCCTTTTTACCTCTTGCAATGGGTGCCATAACCTGAATTTTGGTTCCTTCGGGGAGTGAAAGCACTTGCTTTGTTATATCGTCAACAGTCTGACGGCTGATTTCTCTGCCGCATTCGGGGCAGTGAGGAATACCGATTCTTGCATAGAGAAGACGCAGATAGTCATAAATCTCCGTTACCGTACCGACGGTTGAACGGGGATTTTTTGAAGTTGTTTTCTGGTCGATTGAGATAGCGGGGGAAAGACCTTCAATGCTCTCGATATTGGGCTTTTCCATCTGACCGAGGAACTGCCTTGCATAAGATGAAAGCGATTCAACATATCTTCGCTGACCCTCTGCATATATAGTATCAAAGGCAAGCGATGATTTGCCCGAACCCGAAAGACCCGTAAAAACAACAAGTTTATCACGGGGGATTGATATATCAACATTTTTAAGGTTGTGCTCTTTTGCACCCTTGACTGTAAGATATTTAACTGCCATTTATTTACCTCTTCTGAGCTTTTCAATTTTATCGCGAAGATAAGCGGCGTGTTCAAATTCAAGTATCTTTGCCGCCGATTTCATCTCTGCGGTGAGCCTGATAATCATTGCCTCACGCTCTTTTTTGCTCATTTTTGATATAGATTTTTCTTCATCGCCCTTAGCGGAAATTTCAATTATTTCGTGAACATCCTTAACGATTGTCTGCGGTACGATACCATGTTCTTCGTTATATTTCATCTGTTTTTGTCTGCGGCGTTCTGTTTCGGTTATCGCTCTTTCCATTGAGGGAGTTACGCAATCCGCATACATTATAACCGTGCCCTGAGCATTTCGTGCAGCTCTGCCGATTGTCTGAACAAGTGACGTTTCGGAACGGAGAAAGCCTTCTTTATCCGCATCAAGAATTGCAACCAATGATACTTCTGGTATATCTAACCCTTCTCTTAAAAGGTTAATTCCAACAAGCACGTCAAACTTACCTAATCTTAAAT
>JAXJVE010000433.1:0-3204 GCA_036308705.1 Acutalibacteraceae bacterium | reverse complement strand
CTATGATGAAATTGCTCCCTTCCTTGCAACATTCGGCATTGAGGAAGATGTTTTTGAAGATTTGCTGAATTTTCAGCGTAAGATTATGAAAAGACCCTTCGACAGCGAAGTGACAATCGAATCTGACCGCAATTTCGGTGAATATTTCAACAATATCCTCAACAGCAAACCGTCGGAGCTTAAGGCGGAAAAGCTGAGCAAAACCGTTACCGCAAGGCCCTTTGCAAGTTGGGAACACTACGCAAAAGTTGTTGTCTGGTACGGCAGAAAAGACGGCAACTGCACATATATAAAGAATATATAACAAAGCGGCTTGCATTACGCAAGCCGCTTATTTTTTAGCAAAGCCCTCTCATTTCCTCCAGGAATTCACGAAGGGGCGTTTTGTTGAAACTGATGGTTGTGATTTCAACGGTATTGAAATTATCAAGAGTAACCAGCAGTGTTTTGTTGCAGTCTTTTTTTGCTGTGGTTGTTACAACGTCGAAAATGTTTTCATAATTAAAAACCACAACGGGACCCATATCTTTAAAAACAATGCCGTTTGTTGTGAAAAGGTAACCGCTTTTGCCTGAACCGAATACGGTGGAATCATAAAAACCGAGCACATCGTCTTCATTAATAACGGGAGCAAAAGTTGAAATTGCATTTCTTACCTTTTTGTTGTGACCGCCGATTTCAACAGAAGACGGAACGGTAACAATATCATATATATAATTCTTGAAAACTCTCTGTTTTGCATCAAAGCTGTTGTCTTTTTTGTCGTCCGCTTCGATTTTATCCAAAAAATCAATCGTACCGCTGAAACGGTCAGCAACATAATCTTTCTTTTTGTGAAGTGCGTACATATCGTCGCCATTCATTTCAATAAGTAAATCAGACGTTTCGATTGAAATAATATATATTTCGCCGATTTTGGTTTTGCTGACTTCTCCGACGCCGATTTTTTCGATTTTGGTTATACGTGCTTCACCGAGATACTCTTTTGTTAAGTTATTAAAAACGTTGACAACTTCGTTTTCTTCAATAACGTGGTCGCAGGTTACGGGGCAGGATACAATGCTTCCTTCTCTGTCACAAACGTTGAAATAGCCGATTTTGTTATCGAGCACGTATTCGGGGGCGTTATTTACTGCGGGTACAGATTCGGTAATTTTTCGGGTTTTGAGAGAATCCAAAGCACTTACAAGTTTAGAAGCTTCAGCATTTTTCTTTTCGGGACCTTTTTTCTGAAGAACAACAAGTTCTCCACCTCTAAACTTGTTATCAATATATTCAGTATCGATTGTAACTATGTATGAAGGTCCGATTTCGGTTTCAAAAACGATATCCATATTATCATCTTCGATATTTGTTATGCGAGCCTCACCGATATACTCAGAGTTGAGAAAAAGATCAATTACCTCGCCGTCATTTATAACATAGTCACAAATACCGCAAACTTTTGCTGTATCGTCTAAGCCTACATCGCACACAAAGAAAAGTCCTATTGGTTTTGCGTTGCCAAATTCAGGCTCGGCAGGGATTTCGCTTTCTTCTTCGTAAACAACTGCTGTTCCCACAGGAGTTTCTTCGTTTTCTTCCTCAAAAACAAGACCGTCTGCATCAATATAAAGGAGGGAATTATCGGGCACGAGCGTTCTTGCATAGTTTTCTGCACCCGAAAAGATAACAGCATCTTCAATCTCTCTTCTTATCATTCTGATATCTTTTACCGAAACCGAAAAATCATCAAAATATTCCGAATCGTCAAAATCTCCCGTTATCAGATAATAATATGACTGATTGAGGCGATAGAGAAGCTTCTGCACGTCGGGGTCGATTTTATCGAGATGGGTTGAAACGTCGATATCTTCTTCAATGATATCGCCTTCCATTGCAAAGGCATACAGATTTCTTGACGCTTCGTTGGGCATTTTTTCGTTTGCATAGCAGAGTTTTGCATATTTTGCAAAAATACTGCCGACAATGTCTCTTTTCTCTGCCTTGAGGTCCTGAAGAGAAAGATTTTTCTTATAGTTATATTTGAGTTTTTTCACCTCAAGAGCAAGCTTTTTGAAATTGAGGCTCAGCTCTTCAAGGCGTCCGTCAAGGTTTTCGATTTTATTGAGTGATTCCGAAACAAGCTTTGCGGTCTCTTCGCTGTGGTCAGCAAGAAGAAGAAGCGCTTTCATTATGATTTCGGTCAGCTTTGCAAGGTTTGTAACGCCCCTTGCTGTTGTTTTCTGATTATTTTTACTGCAGGTGATAACTTCCCACAAACGCTTATACCATTTTTTGGATTTCATCTCGTTGAAATCCTGCTCCGTTGAGTTTGCAATCTCCTGAGCCGCCTGCATAAGGGTGTTGATTGTATCTGTCAGGTTTTCCTTAGCGTGTTGCGTAAGCTCTATTTTATACTGGTCCATTTTAAAAATCCTCCATTATGCTGTTGATTTCATCAAGAGTTTTTCTGTTGGCTTTTTGTTTTGCGTCAATGGATTCAAGCGTTTGCCTTGAACGTGTGTTATACATATTTATGTTTTTGACGCTTGTGCCGAAATCTTCCATCATGGATGCAACGTTTTTGGCTGTGCCTGCAACGTAGCCGCAAGCGTGGAGAATCTGCTCGTATGCACCTTTGCCGAAAACTTCGTCAAGTACGTTGCCTGCAACTTCGCTGATATACATACCTATTGCAACGCCTGCAACAAAGCCGAGTGCTCCGCCTGGGAGAAACAGAGTTATTGCACCCATTGCTCCACCCGTCAGCAAGCCTTTGACAGAATCTTCGCCGATATCCCTGAATGCTTCGGCACGGGTGATTTCGCCGTTTTTATATCGTATAAAGTTTGTGATTGATGAAATTGTAAGGCTGATTGCCGCACCGATAACCGCACCCTGAGCCGCTTTTGAAGCAACAAGGTCTGGTGTAATCTGAGTGTTTGCGTTACCGCTTTTTATTTTTTCAAACAGACGCTCTGTGGATTTTTTTGTTGAATCCATAGTGCCCATTTCATTTATTTTGAGGCTGTCTTTTGCCTGACTGAGCTTGTTTGCAAGGTTTGTATCACCCGAAGCGGAGGCTTCGGCAATTCTTTTATCAATTGCTTTTATAACGGCATCTTTCGTGCCTTTGATACCCGTAACGGCATCGTTTGTGTTGAGAGTGCCTTTTTCAAGTGCCTCAACAACGTCTTTTGCATTTGTATATAAACCTGATGT
>JAXJVE010000432.1:0-4398 GCA_036308705.1 Acutalibacteraceae bacterium | reverse complement strand
TGCCGGCGAAGTCCGCAAACTCAATATTGCAAAAGGCAACTTCCGTTTTGCACCCGTGATGTACCTTGAAGCGGCTCTCGAAAACATTGATAAAATGCCGCAGTCAACCTTTGATGAAATCATTGAAAAGTATGTTGAAATGAATATCGCCCACCCTTTCCGTGAGGGTAACGGCAGAAGCACTCGTATCTGGCTCGACTGTATTCTCAAAAAAGAGATTGGTATGGTTGTAGATTGGAGTCAGGTTGATAAAGAAGATTATCTTCTCGCTATGGAACGCAGTCCGATTAAGGATATCGAAATCAAGCACATCCTCAAAAATGCTTTGACCGACAAGGTCAATGACCGTGAGGTTTATATGAAAGGCATCGACCATAGCTACTATTACGAAGGTTATACGACATTTAAGACGGAAGAGTTATAAGGAGATTAATTGAAATGATTACTGGCGAACTTAAATCAAAGATTGATAAAATATGGGATACTATTTGGACTGCGGGTATTTCTTCCCCGACAACCGTTCTCGAGCAGATTACATATCTTATGTTTATGAAACTGCTTGACGATAACGAAATCAAAAGAGAAGGTAACGCTGCTGCTCTCGGCTTTACATACAAAAGCAAGATTTTCAAAGACGGCGAGTTCACTCCCGACGAAGGAAATACAAACATTGCATACAGCGAACTTCGTTGGAAGAAATTCCATAATGCGGAGCCTAATCTGATGTTTGATACTGTCAGAAATTTTGTTTTTCCGTTCATAAAATCAGTTAACGGTGAGGGTAAAGATACTGCTTTTTCTCGCTTTATGAACGATGCAGTTTTCCTTATTCCAACTCCCAAAGTTCTCGCTGTGTGCGTTGATACTCTCAATGAGATTGATATGAGCAACAAAGACATTATGGGTGATGTTTACGAATATTGTCTTGGTCTTATGTCATCAGCAGGCGCACTCGGTCAGTTCAGAACTCCTCGTCACATTGTTGATATGATGGTTGAACTTATGACCCCCAACGTCAACGATAAAATTCTTGACCCTGCAATGGGTAGTGCAGGCTTTCTTCTTGGAAGTGCAAAATATTTGCAGAAAAATCATTCAACCGAACTTATGCGAAAAGATATTGCAGAACATTATAACAAAACAATGTTCAACGGTTTTGATACCGACCCTACAATGCTTCGCATCGGCGCAATGAATATGCTTCTTCACGGTGTTGAAGAGCCTAACATTGACCGTCAGGACTCTCTTTCCGATGATAATACCGTTCGTGAAGAATATTCGCTTATTCTTGCAAACCCACCTTTTACAGGCAGCGTTTTTCAGGAAGATATCAGCAAGGACATTCTTGCTCTTTGCAAAACAAAGAAAACAGAGCTTCTGTTCCTTGCTCTCTTTATAAAATCACTTAAAATTGGCGGCAGATGTGCTTGTATTGTTCCCGATGGCGTTCTCTTCGGCTCATCAAAAGCACATAAATCAATCAGAGAAGAACTTATCGAGAATAACTGTCTGCAGGCTGTTATTTCTATGCCTTCAGGTGTGTTCAAACCTTACGCCGGTGTTTCAACTGCTATTCTTGTGTTTAAGAAAGACCCTTCAGGAACAAAAGACGTATGGTTTTATGATATGCAGGCAGACGGTCACACCCTTGACGATAAGCGTACTCCTATTGATGATAACGATATTCCCGATATTGTTGCCCGTTTCCATAATCTTGAAGCTGAAACAGACAGAGAAAGAACAGAAAAATCTTTCTTTGTACCCAAAGATGAAATAGTAAGCAATGATTACGACCTTTCAATTAATAAATATAAAAAGACGGAATACGTTGCCGTTGAATACCCACCCACAAGTGAGATTATGGCAAATATCCGTGAACTTGAAATGGAAATCGGGTCAGCGATGGATGAACTTGAAAAACTGCTCGGAATGAACTGATTTTTTAAGTTTTTTATAAAACAAATTCGGATTTGTAGGGATGAATATGAAAGTAAGATTAGAAACTTTCTTGCAAGAAGTTACAGAAAAAACCGTTGAAAATAATCAACACCCGGTCCTCACTTCTTCAAAATCAGGTTTATATCTTCAAAGCGATTATTTTAATAAACAAGTAGCAAGCAAAGATAACATAGGTTATAAAATAATAAAAAAAGGACAGTTTACATATCGAGCAATGAGCGATACAGGCGAATTCTATCCCAATATGCTTGAATGCGTTGATATAGGAATAGTTAGTCCTGCGTACCCAGTTTTTGAAATAGTTGACACAAATATAATTGAACCTGAATATCTAAAATATTTTTTTAAATCAAATGTTTTTCAATATTCAATATCTTCTTTTGTACAAGGAAGCACTCGCACAAGCGTGAAGTTCGGCAAATTGAAGACAATTTCTATTGAACTACCTGATACAACTAAACAAAATAAAATCGTTGAGATTTTGAAAATCATAGAGAGTATTATTGAAGCAAGGAAAGAAGAACTCAATAATTTAGACGAACTCGTTAAAGCCCGATTTGTCGAACTCTTTGGTGACCCAATATCAAATCATCATGGCTTTGATAAGGTAACCTTGTCAGAATTAGCAGATATTAAAATAGGACCGTTTGGTTCACTGCTACACAAAGAAGATTACATAGAAGGCGGTCACGCCTTACTAAACCCTTCCCACATCATCGATGGAAAGGTTGTGCCGGATAACAAATTAACTGTTTCAGTCCAAAAATACGAAGAATTATCAGCCTATCACTTAAAAACAGGCGATGTTGTAATGGGCAGACGAGGTGAAATGGGTAGATGCGCAGTTGTTCCTTGCGATGGGTATTTATGTGGAACAGGTAGTTTGATGATAAGAACAAAAGGTAAAGTTACAGCTGATTATATTCAAAAAATAATATCTTTTCCTTCATTCAAAAAAAGTATAGAGGATATGGCCGTTGGTCAAACAATGCCTAACTTGAATGTTCCTATCGTATCAAACTTTCAAATCATTAAACCACCTATTGAGATTCAAAAAAGTTATTATGATTTCGTCGAACAGGTCGACAAATCAAAAGTTGCCGTACAGAAGGCACTTGATGAAACACAGACTCTGTTCGACAGCTTAATGCAGGAATATTTCGGTTAAAACATAATAATTACCTGTGCTATAATGAAAGTTGAACAAAAATTATAGTGAGGTAATGGATATGGAGACAACAATTTTTGAAATTCTTGATGAAATGGCTGAGCACCTTAATATTGAACAGCAAAAGAAGCTGCAACAGGTGCTTGTAAAAAAGCTTTCAGGAAATACTACTGTTCCCGAAAAAATAACAAACACAACATATTTACAGATGTTTCTTGATGCAAAAAAGGTTGAAGGCTGTTCAGAAAGAACTCTAAAATATTATCACACAACGCTTGAGAAATTCTTCGGCATAATAACAATGCCGGTACGTCGGGTGACGACGGAACGCATTCGTCAATTTTTAGCAGAATATCAACAGATTAACAACTGCAGTAACGCTACCATTGATAACATCAGAAGAAATATTTCAAGTTTCTTTTCGTGGATGGAAGAAGAAGACTACATTTTAAAAAGTCCGATGCACCGCATACATAAAATCAAAACTAAAAAGCAAGTCAAAGAAATCATAAACGATGAGGCGATTGAAAAACTGCGTGATGCCTGCACTTGTATACGTGACCTTGCAATTATCGATTTGCTTTATTCAACAGGTATCCGTGTGGGCGAGCTTGTTAATCTGAACATCAGCGATATCAATTTTGAAGAGCGTGAGTGCATTGTTTTCGGTAAAGGCGATAAGGAACGCCGTGTTTATTTCGATGCAAAAGCCAAATTGCATTTGCAAGCATATCTGAAAACACGCCGTGATGATAACCCCGCCTTATTCGTAACTCTTGATGATCCATATGACAGGCTGAAAATCAGCGGTGTTGAAATCAGGCTCAGAAGGCTCGGCAGGAGTCAGAATCTTGATAAAATTCATCCACATAAATTCAGGCGCACAATGGCGACAAGAGCCATCGATAAAGGAATGCCGGTTGAACAGGTTCAGAAAATTCTCGGTCATTCACAGATTGATACCACAATGCAATATGCTATTGTTAATCAAACCAACGTAAAAACCGCCCACAGAAGGTTCATCGCATAAAACCATTGTATAATCCTTGCAAATTCGGATTTGTAGGGATGAGTTTAATGACATATAAATCAATTAGCGAATTGACAACAGTAGTTACTGGAGGTACACCATCAACAAGCATTTCGGAATATTGGGATAATGGTGATATTCCTTGGTTGCAATCAGGTTGTTGTCAAAACTGCGATGTTGAATGAAAACGCCATTGCTGGTTCCCGTGGGCAGGCTACTGGGGGAGCAGGCGCTTAAACAG
>JAXJVE010000431.1:0-5161 GCA_036308705.1 Acutalibacteraceae bacterium | reverse complement strand
TAATTATATTCCTCTCACTTTAAAAATTCTTATTCCATGTCCCGGTACATCAACTTCAAAACCGTCAGTAACAGTTATTTTTTTATCGCACCAAAGATCGTGTATTTCATATTTTTTGCTAACAGGCGTTGTAACAAAAGTGCTTTTTATAATTTCATTCAACGACTGTGACATTCTGCTTGGTGTACTTGCTTTGTTAAGAAAGCAAACGGCAAATTCATCATTAACAAGAGGTTTCACAAGAATATCTTCAGCACCGTTTGTTTTGATTCTTTTGCACTGAATTCCGAGTTCATCCTGATCAACAGCAATCAGTTCCTTGTTGGTTATGATTTTATATGTGGGGTTTTCATAATCAACTGTTCCGTCAGGTTTGATAAATTTTCTGATATCGTTACCCAGAATAAGAGGAGCAGCCATCATACACCAGAGAGTAAAATGTGCTTTATTCTCTTCATATGTAAGGTCGCCGTTGCCGACTTCAAGCATATCGGGGTCATTCCAACTTCCGGGACAAGCAAATTTATTAAGAAGAACGTTTATTTCATAGATGCCGAGAACAGAAAGCCAATTTGGTTTAATATCAGGCGTTGTTCTCCAAAGATTTCCGGCGTGTCCGCCCCAATTCCAAGGAAAATTGCGTCCCCACTCACAAATTGAATATACAATCGGTTTTTCATCACAATTGTTTTTATTAGCGTATTCTTTTGTAGCACGCTTGAGTTCTTCACCCATTTTTGTATACTGTACAGCTGCACTGTCCTGTCTTGATGCAATTGGGTTATAAATTTTTATTGTATTGTAACCTTTGATCAGATTAATCTTAACCTGATGTCTGCCACCCGCCGTAAAGCCTTTGGATGCAGGTAGAAATGTTTTATATATTTCTGAGTTATTTACAAGTATTTCGGCATACTGATTTCCGTTATTCTTTTTACGTATGCAAAGTGTGAGAATATATTCACCGTCATATTCGGCATAAATATCAACAAATTCACAGGAGCCGGCGTTTGAAGATAAACCGGAAATATGTTTTCCGCTTTCAAGCTTATCATCGTCTATGATTTTTGCATCACCGTAAAGATAGGCTTCTTCAGCACCGTATTCCTCAAAATCTGCACTTCCAACGGGAGAAACGATAATCTTTTCAATTTTGGGAGCAGCTGAAGGAATGGGAATGTTATGACAAAAATCATATTTGAAATATTCAATTCCCCATTCAGCAAATGTATCTGCATCAATCGCTTCGTTCCCAAGGCTTGCAGGAAGTTCTTCACAGGTAAGAGTTCCGTTTGAACTGTAAATTCCGAGTTTAAGGCCGAGAGAATTTACCTTTTCTGAAAGAGCTTTTATTCCGCTCGGGAATGAACCAAAGTCAGCCTGAAGTCTTCCGTTTTCATCTCTCATTGATGACTGCCAACAATCATCAATATTAATATATTTATACCCGAAATCGGCAAGTCCGCTTTCTTTCATTGCTTTGGCTGTTTCATAAATAAGATTTTCGTTTATTTTGTTTCTGAATAAATTCCAGCTTGACCAACCCATAGGCGGTGTCATTGCGGCACCGTTATTATAAGGTTCATCAGCCTGATAATTCAATTTAAAAGAATTAACCGTTCTTTTTGCAAATGCAGAAGCATCAAAGTTATTTATTTCTTTAGTTATAAACGATAATGCCGCCGAGCCGACGTCAATAATTGTATCTGTCAAAGGTTTTGACATTATCACACATCCTTTAATTTTTTCTTAGATACGGGATAATATTTGAATATCCATCCGAATTATCTGATGCAGAAATTGAGTTTGGGTCAATTGTATCTGTATTATAAACCGTAATTGTCTGAAGCTGATAAAGAGGACATTCAACAGCTTGTTCCATAACAAGATCCATCAGCTTTGATGTAAGCAGTGCTTTGTTTGAATACCCTACGGCCGAACGAACAGAAGCGGTTAATGTATCTATTTCTGCAGAGTTGATTCCTGTTTTGTTGAGTTTGCCGTTACTGTTGAAATATTCAAATTTATCACACGAGTTTCCGTCATATACTTCTTCAATCCATAAATCAGCTTTACCTGATAAAACAGCGTTTTCAAGACTGTGTTTATCTGTTAAAACAATTTCTGCATTTATGCCTTTTTCTGAAAGAATATTTTTATATGCTGATAATACATTGTAGCAAAGATCGTTTTCACTACCGTCATAGTAAATGGAAATATTGTTTACTTTGGGGCCGTTACCCATACTGTAAACTTTAAACGCACTTTCATTATAATAAGGCTCTGTAACAGATGACGGATATTCCTCAAACCTCACACTCAGCGGTCTGAGCGGTCTTGAATAATATGAACCGATATTTTCTTCAACTGCAGAATTGACATTGCATAACCCGATCAATGCTTTTCTTGTTGAAGCATCAAGAGTACGTGTGTTGAAAAACATAGAAACATAATAATTGCAATCATCAGTAAAATAACGGACATTCTTTCCGTCAATTGCAGAAACTGTTTTGGAATCGGCAAGAGTTCTTATAATATCAACCTTGCCTGAAACAACCTGTTTTACAGGGTCATCATCTTGATCAAGCCCAATAAATTTCAGATTTGAAAAACCTTCAAAAGATTTATCATAATATTTATTGAAACTTAAACTTACAGTGTTTTCGGAATATTCGCTAAGAGTATATGCACCCGAACAAACATCATATCCGCTCATAGCTTTTATTGTATCTGCCGAGCCTTTTACATATTCGGCTGAAAAATAATTCTTTGAAACAAGCGGTGCATTTAAAACCGAAATAGCATTGATATTTTTTGAATTGAACAAAACAGTACAGGTATAATCATTGATTTTTTTAATACCGCTTATTGAATTAACGGATATTTCATCAGAATAATTCTTTTCAATATATTTTTTATAAAGATAATTACGGTACCATTCTTCAGGATTATATGAATTAGCATTACATTCCGCTTCAGCTTTTGCAACAAAACCAAGAACTTTTTCTGCAGACGGATTATTCCCGAGGTCATTCAGTCCCTCTGAATAGCCGAGATTAATCAGATACTCTCTCCAGCTTTTGCCCGAAGGCGATTTTGAATCAAGATTACCGTCAAATTTACCGTTAATCATTGTTTCCGAAAGATAAAATGCAAGATCATCTGTTTCAATAGTTGAAACAGTATAATTATTATCTATTTTGTATTCAATTTCTTCTATTGAATTACGGTAATTTATATCATCAAAATAAAATTCTTTAACGCCAACAATATCATTGAGATACCAATCATTATAAACACCGTCATATGATGCATCGGCAATAAAATGATAGAAGAATATAACATCGTCAATCGTGATGTTTGATCCGTCAGAAAAATACATATCGTTTTCTATTGAAACAGTATATTTTATCTGATTTTCGTTAACAAACTCGTATGATATACCGCCGCTATGATTAATGTTTTTGTTATTACTGTCTTTATATTGAATTGTTCTGAAAAGCTGAGAAACAACATCTTTATCAGCATTACTCTGAGCATAAAATGGATTAAAAACACCCTGAAGACCGTCTACTCCGATCTTTAATGTTGACGAACCTTCAGCGCCTTTGCATGATGAGAGAAGAAAAATTGTTAAGCAGCAAATAACAGATATAAAAGCTTTAAGATTTTTCATAAAGCATAATCATCCTCATTGTAGTTGTTTAATATATTCTATCACATCGGCTCTTTATATACAATATTATTTTATAAAAAAAGCACCTTTCATAATGAAAGGTGCTTCTGAAGTTAAATTAGTTTTTATATTCCTTGAAATCTCTGTAGATTTCTTCGGTATAAACGTTGTTTTCGTCTTTATCGTGAAGAGGATACCAAACCTGAGCGAAGAAGGGGTTAACCTTTGCTTCATCATCATAAGCCCAACGGAACTTCTTCTGCTCTGCCTTTTCAAGGCTTGAGGGAAGCTCTTCGGGGCACCAGTGACCGCCGCGGAGAACGAGGTTGGGTGACATCATAAATTCGTGACCGTGTGCACACTTCCAGAGAATGGGTGTATACATATCAACGATTTCAGTTGCAAGACATTCGCCGCCTCTGAATGCAGCTGCCTTCTTGAGATCTTCAAGAGTAAGTGAATCGAAATCTTTTGTTTCGTCGTAACCGTGGTCAAGAACGAGAGCCTGCTTGGGATCATCGTTGGGACGGTAAACATTTACCTTGCTCCAATCGCTGCCGATTGCATCCCACTTTGCTCTTGAACCAACATAAGCGTTGATTCTTTCCTCAACGTTGTTTTCCCTCCACCAAAGAGTACCGTAAACAGGAGTCTTAGCAATCTTCTTCATGAAAGGCTTAACTGCAAATGCAAAGGGCTTTGCAAGCTTAGCGAGTTTATAGAACCATTCAACTCTGTTCATAACGCTCTTGAAGTATTCTTCGATGGGAAGATTTGCACGGAAATGGCAATACTTTTCAAGAACATCTGAGTCAAGATACCACTGACCGTGGAAGTTTCTTGTGATGAACCAGTCGGGATCAAAGAGCTTTTTGGGATCGCCGAGACCAAGACCGTATTTACCGAGAAGGAGCTGTTCGAACTCGAAGTTTGTGATTCTGTACTGTGCACCTGAACCGATGTTGTAGAATCTTCTCCAGAATTCTTCGGGAATATCGTCACCGCAAACGTTTACGAGAAGGCGACCTGAATCTTCAACAGTTGCCCATTCAAGAACACCGTTGATAACAACGTGGTACATAATGGGTTCCATATTCTTAACGATTTCAGGATAGAGAATACCTGACTGACGGAGTGAAACCCAATGCTTAAGACCTGATTCAGCAAAAATTGATTCAGCAATAACTTTTGATGTTGCATAGTGGTCATATACACTGATTTTAACGGGGTCACCTGTACGTGCCCAGTGGATAGGATCGTCTCTTTCACCGGTTTCAGCAACTGTACCGATATAAACAACTTTGATTGCATCGGGATCAGGCTGAGCTTTAACTGCAGCTACAATATTTTTTGCAGCACCAACGTTTGTTTTGATTGTTGCGATGGGAAGATAGTCAGCTGAAGGTGAAACCATACCGCCAACGTGAAGAACATAGTCTGAACCGTTTACACATTCAAGAACATCTTCATAGTTCTTAAGATCGC
>JAXJVE010000430.1:0-2805 GCA_036308705.1 Acutalibacteraceae bacterium | reverse complement strand
CTGTAAGGGTGAGAGTACCAATTTCGCAGATTTCGGCAACCTTCTGTATGCCATATTCCTTAGCCTTTGCGCCAATGCCTACAGCACCATTTTGAGCAACGTCCTTCTGTGAGTATCCGAATAAATCCAAAAGCTTTTTGGCAGCATCGTAGCTTTCAGGGTGAACACCTGTGTTGTCGAGAGGCACCTTGCCGTTTGGTATTCTTAAGAAGCCTGCACATTGTTCAAACGCTTTTGCACCGAGTTTGGGAACTTTTTTGAGCTGTGAACGTTCTTTGAATTCACCGTTTTCATCTCTGAATTCAACAATATTTTTTGCGACGGTTGCGTTAATGCCTGATACCCTTGAAAGAAGGGGAGCGGATGCTGTGTTAAGGTCAACGCCGACAGAGTTAACGGCATCTTCAATAACACCATCAAGTGCAGCATCAAGTTCTTTGGGAGGCATATCGTGCTGATACTGGCCAACGCCGATTGCTTTGGGATCGATTTTAACAAGTTCTGCAAGAGGATCCTGCAAACGTCTTGCAATTGAAACGGCACTTCTGAGTGAAACATCATACTGCGGGAATTCTGCAGCAGCAAGCTTTGATGCAGAATAAACCGATGCACCTGCTTCGCTTACTACCATATATGAAACATTTGCTTTCATTTCACGAAGAACTTCAGCAGCAAAAATTTCAGTTTCTTTTGAAGCTGTACCGTTACCGATTGAAATGCAGTTTACACCGTGCTTTACAATAAGCTTTTTAATAAGCTCTTTTGCCTGATTACGCTGAGCCTCAGAGTGAGTAACGTAGATTACGCCTGTATCAAGTACCTTGCCTGTGGGTGCAACAACAGCAACTTTACAGCCTGTTCTGTAACCAGGGTCAAGTCCGATTACAACTTTACCCTTAACGGGCGGGGCAAGAAGAAGCTCTTTTGTGTTGAGTGCAAAAACTTTAATTGCGCTTGCAGCTGCATTTTCTGTGAGCATATTCCTGATTTCACGCTCGATTGAAGGATAAATAAGGCGGTTGTATGCATCTTCTCCTGCTTCACGAACCGCTTCGGTTGTGGGTGAGCCTTCGGGATTGAGTGTGACACTTGTGATAACGTTTGCCGCTTTTACAGCGTCAATTGCAACATTTACTTTGAGGAATTTTTCTTTTTCGCCTCTGTCGATAGCGAGAACTCTGTGACCTGCGATTTTATTTACAGGCTCAGAATAATCATAATACATTGTATATACGCT
Organism: Acutalibacteraceae bacterium; assembly: GCA_036308705.1. GTDB lineage: Bacteria > Bacillota > Clostridia > Oscillospirales > Acutalibacteraceae > CAG-177. The sequence continues at coordinate 1,568 of JAXJVE010000430.1, read as the reverse complement.
GTCTGCATCTTTGTCTGTAGCAGTTGTTGTAACAATACCTATAACCGTAAACAAGTTACGGAGTCTGCGGCGGATATCTGCATCGTCAGAAATGTTTTCGGCGATAATATCCATAGCACCTTTAAGTGCATCTTCTGCTGTTTCAACACCTTTTTCAGCGTCGATATATGATGATGCAAGTTCGATGGGGGAGAGGGAGTCTGCTTTTTGCTCAAAAATTTCGTTTGCAAGAGGTTCAAGACCCTTTTCTTTTGCAACAGATGCTCTTGTTTTTCTTTTGGGTCTGAAAGGTCTGTAAATATCTTCAATTTCCGCAAGAGTTGCTGCATTTGCAAGAGCCTGAGCGATTTCATCTGTAAGCTTTTCTTGTGCTTCGATTGAACTGCGTACTTCTTCTCTTCTTTTTTCGAGATTTCTGAGATATTCAAGTCGCTCTGAAAGTTCTCTGATTACCTGATCATCGAGTGTACCGTGAGCTTCTTTTCTGTATCGGGCAATAAAAGGGATTGTGTTACCTTCGTCGATAAGTTTAACGGTGTTTTCAACCTGCCATGTCTGAAGGTTGAATTGTGTTGTGAGTTGCTGAATGATATCCATTTATTTCTCCTTAAAAATCCTTTTTTAACTGTCTTATATCGTTACCGACAAAAAGTAATGATACATAATTGCCGATTATTCTTGATGTAACTCTTTGTGAATATTTTGCTTCAAGTTCTGCACTTGAAAGATTTGTACTTATAATCACGGGCTTTGAACGGTTTATTCTTGTGTTAACAATGTTATAAACCGAGGCAACCGTAAATTGCGATGAGAATTCGGAGCCGAGGTCATCAATTATAAGAAGGTCACAATCGAGAATTTCGTTTTCTCTTTCACCTGTGTTTGAATAGCTGAATTTTTCTCTTTCAAGTGAAGAAAGAATGTTGTGTGCCGTATCGTATATTACTCTGTAACCCTTTTCTGCAACAATATTTGCGATTGCAAGAGAAAGATGTGTTTTGCCGAGACCTGTTGCACCGTGCATATATAAACTTTCCGATTCGCTGTCAAAATCTTCTGCATAACATCTGCAATATTCCAGTATATTGCTCATTCTCTTTTTGGGAGTGATTCCGAGGTTAGCATCAACAGAATCAGGATAATAATCAAGATTGAAATTCTCAAATGAACATTTATCGCTCTGAGAAACAGTTGCGAGTTCTTTTTTTGCAAGCTCTTTAAGAAGCTCTTTTCTGCACTCGCAAACATAACCGCCTGTAAATCCTGTATCCTGACATTTTGTGCAAGTATAAGGTGTTTCAAGATAATTTTCGGGATAACCGTTTTCGGTAAGAAGTTTTTTTATGCTTTCCTGAACGGAGAGGTTGAGCTTTGAAAGATTATCAATATATTCTTTGGCATCGCTTCCCATACCGATTGCTTTTACAACCGCAAGACCTGTTTCTGATAACTGAGCTTCATATTTTGAAATCAAGGGTATTTTTTCTGTTACTTCAAGGTGTCTTGCAATCTGAATTCTCTGAGCCTTATTTCTTCTGCTTTCAAGTGTTTTGGTTGCTTCTGAAAGG
>JAXJVE010000429.1:0-2078 GCA_036308705.1 Acutalibacteraceae bacterium | reverse complement strand
TATTGGAGAAGTGTATGCTTGAGTTTGTTCTTAAAATATCTCATTACACACTGCCCGTGCTTGCGGTTGCGGTGCTCCTTTTGTGTTTTCTTGCACTTCTCAAACGCAGACCGCCTTCTCTGGGTGAAGCAAAACTGATTAACACGGTAAACGGCGATTCTTTCAATCTCGTATGCCGTGAAACATCAATAGGCCGCCACAAAAACTGCGATATAATTCTGAATTACCCAACCGTTTCACGGCTAAGTGCAATAATCGTATGCACAAAAAACGGCTGGTATATAACGGGTGTTAATTCAGAGGCGGATGTACTCATAAACGGCAAAAAGCCCGAGAAAAAAGAGCTTCTCAAAACAGGCGATAAGCTCTCATTCGGCAGCATTAATCTTATATTTGATAATAAGCAGGACTGATATATGACTGAAATTATAACTTTAGAAAACGGGCTCAGAATTGTTATTCAGAAATCCGAACACGTAAAAACCTGTTCAATGGGTATATGGGTTGCAAGCGGCTCGTGTTACGAAACACCCGAAACTGCGGGTACTTCTCATTTTATTGAACACATTCTTTTCAGGGGCACCAAAACCCGTTCGGCACTCGACATTGCTGTTGAAATGGATGAAATAGGCGGCATTCTCAACGCTTATACCGCAAAAGAGATGACTTGTTTTTATGCACATACACTTTCCGAGCATATGCCGAAAGCACTCGATATAATATGCGATATGATTGCAAACCCAAGGCTTTCGGAAGATGATATCGAACTTGAAAAAGGCGTTATCAAAGAAGAAATCGCTATGTATGAAGACAGCCCCGAAGATTTGTGTGCGGATGTTTACTACGAAAATGTATGGGAAGGCAGTATGCTTGCAAGCAACATTCTCGGCACTACCGAAACCGTTGATTCTGTTACAAAAGCAAGCCTTCAGAAACATCTTGAAAAATTTTATGTACCCGAGCGTATGGTAATAAGCTTCAGCGGAAACTTTGATGAGGATAAAGCTCTTTGTATATGCAAAAAATATTTTTCACATCTTAAAAATACAGGTTTCGCTATATCCCCCGTTTCGGCTGAATATCATACGGGAATTACAAGAATCAAAAAAGATTTTATGCAGAATCAGCTTATTCTCGGCTTTCCGGGAATATCGCTTACGGATAAAAAACGCCATACCGTTTCGCTTATCTCATCAATTCTCGGCTCAGCATCATCTGCAAGACTTTTCCAGAGGATAAGAGAAGAACTCGGGCTTGTATACTCAGTTGACAGTGCTTGCGTTTCGCATCTCGGCACAGGTGTTTTTATAGTCTGTATGGGTCTGAGCGAAAAATCAGAGAAAAAAGCAATAACCGAAGCATTGAAAATCATTGCCGATTTTCCTGATACTGTTACCGAGAAAGAGCTTATGCGTGCAAAAGAGCAAACCGTTGCAAGCTTTGTTATGAGCCTTGAAAGTGTTTCATCTCTTGCATCACGCAACGGCAGAAATGTTCTTCTTTACGATAAAGTTATTTCGGAAGAAGAGGTTATTGAAAAAATCAGAGCAGTCACACTTGACGATTTAAAATCAACCGCCCGTGAATTGCTTGATATATCAAAAATATCGCTTTGCACCGCAGGTAAGGTTGCAAGCGAAAAAACATACAAAGAAATTCTCACAATTAACTAAGGAAGTTTTTAAAATGATAAGCAAAAAAGAAATTAACAGAATAGTTGTAAAAGTAGGTACATCCACACTGACCTACGATACTGGCAAAATAAATCTTCGCAGAATGTCAAAACTTGCTCAGGTGCTCAGTGACCTGAAAAATGCGGGCGTTGAAATTGCACTTGTAACTTCAGGTGCAATCGGTGTAGGCGTTGGCAAACTCGGTCTTAAAGAAAGACCCAAGGATACTCCGGGCAGACAGGCGGCAGCAACCGTCGGTCAGTGTGAACTTATGTTCCTTTATGATAAATTCTTCGGTGAATACGGAAATATTACCGGTCAGCTTCTTGTTACAAAAGATGACTTTGATAACGAAGAAAGACACCGCAATCTCCACAATTCATTTATGAAGCTTTTTGAATACGG
>JAXJVE010000428.1:0-7223 GCA_036308705.1 Acutalibacteraceae bacterium | reverse complement strand
TGGATGCACCTTTTGTAAAAGGTATGTGTAAAGCAACAGCCAATATGTATCGTATGGGCTGGGACGAAAGAAATGGTGGCAACATCAGCGTAATGCTTGAAAACGATGAAGTTGCAGAATATCTTGATATCAACGCTCCCATCAGATCATTCGATATGGGATTTGATGCAAGTGTTCTTGCAGGCAAAATTTTCATCGTAACAGGCACAGGCAAATATTTCAAGAACGTTGAAGATGACCCCGAAAACAATCTCGGTATTATCAAAATTGCTGAAAACGGCACAACAGCAGAAGTTCTCTGGGGCTACAGCGACGGCGGCAGACCCACATCAGAACTTCCCGCGCACCTTATGAGCCATATTTCAAGACTCAGCAAAAACCCCGAAAACAGAGTTATTATGCACAGCCACCCCACAAACACTCTTGCAATGACTTATGTTCACGAGCTTTCAGAGAAGAAGTTCACACATTCACTCTGGGAAATGTGCACTGAATGTATGGTCGTTTTCCCCGACGGTATCGGTGTTCTTCCCTGGATGGTATGCGGCACAAACGAAATCGGTATTGCAACTGCTGAAAAAATGAAGGAATTCAGACTCGTTATCTGGGGTCAGCACGGTATTTACGGCTGCGGTAAAGACCTTGACGAGGCATTCGGTCTTATCGAAACCGTTGAAAAAGCTGCTCAGCTTTATATGATGACCGCTCACCTTCCCAGAGTTAACACAATCACAGACCCCGATCTTGTTGAAATCGTTAAAGCTTTCAAGCTTGAAGATGTATACAGAAGAGATTTCCTTAATCTTTAATATCAGGAGGATACAAAAATGGCAAACAGATTTGTACTTAACGAAACATCATATCACGGCAAGGGTGCAATAGCATCAATTGCTGATGAATTCAATGCAAGAGGCTTCTCAAAGGCTCTTGTATGCTGCGACCCCGACCTTATCAAATTCGGCGTTGCTGATAAAGTTTTCAATGTTCTTAAAGGTGCTGATATTGCTTATGATGTATTCAGCACAATTCAGGCTAACCCCACAATCGAGAACGTTCAGGCAGGCGTTGAAGCATTCAAGACAAGCGGTGCAGACTGCATAATCGCTGTTGGCGGCGGTTCATCAATGGATACAGCAAAGGCTGTTGGTATCATCATCACAAACCCCGAGTTTGCTGATGTCCGTTCACTTGAAGGCGTTGCTCCCACAAAGAACAAGTGCGTACCCATCATCGCAGTTCCCACAACTGCAGGTACAGCAGCTGAAGTTACAATCAACTACGTTATCACCGATGCACAGAACAACAGAAAGATGGTTTGTGTTGACGTTCACGATATCCCCGTTGTAGCAGTTGTTGACCCTGATATGATGTCAACAATGCCCGCATCACTTACAGCCGCAACAGGTATGGATGCTCTTACTCATGCTATTGAAGGCTATATCACCAAGGGTGCATGGGAAATGAGTGATATGTTCCATATCAAGGCAATCGAAATCATTGCAAAGAGCCTTCGCGGTGCTGTTGCAAACACAGATGAAGGCAGAGAAGGTATGGCTCTCGGTCAGTATATTGCAGGTATGGGCTTCTCAAACGTTGGTCTTGGTATTGTTCACTCAATGGCACATCCCCTCGGTGCTCTTTACGATACACCTCACGGCGTTGCAAATGCAATTATTCTTCCCACAGTTATGGAATATAATGCACCCGCAACAGGTGAAAAGTACCGAGATATCGCTAAGGCTATGGGTGTTGAAGGCACAGATGCAATGAGCCTTGAAGATGCAAGAAAGGCTGCTATTGACGCAGTTAAGCAGCTTTCAATTGATGTTGGCATTCCTGCTGACCTTAAAGAAATTGTTAAAGCTGAGGATATCCCCTTCCTTGCACAGTCAGCATTTGATGATGCTTGCCGCCCCGGTAACCCCAGAGATACAAGCGTTGAAGAAATCACTGCACTTTATAATTCTCTTATCTGATTATAAAATTTTGAAGAGCAGCCGCAAGGCTGCTCTTTTTGCATACAAATATATCACAAAAATGCGTAATTATACTGTTGAATAGTGCATTTCTACGAATTTTTGCAAGATTTTAAAATAACACTTGCAAAATCAAGTCATATAATATACAATATAACCCGTTAAGCAAAATAATCGGAGGTATTCGAAATGGAAATCCAGAATTTATCGCGTGAACAGCTTCAGGAAAGACTTGCTGTTCTCAGCGAAGAATATAATTCATATAAAGCACTTGAACTCAAACTTGATATGTCCCGTGGAAAACCCGGCGCAGATCAGCTTGAATTAACAAACGAAATGCTCAATCCCGAACTTCTCGGTAACTACAAAGCATCCAACGGTTTTGATGTTCGCAACTACGGTATCCTTGACGGTATCCCCGAATGTAAACAGCTTTTTGCCGAAATACTCGGTGTTAAGCCCGAAAATACAATCGTTTTCGGTAATGCCAGCCTTACAATTATGTATGACTATATTGCACAGTGTATGATTTTTGGTGCTGGTGCTCAGCCCTGGTCAGCTCAGAGCGGAATCAAATTCCTCTGCCCGGTTCCCGGTTATGACAGACACTTTGCTATCCTTGAACAGTTCGGCATTGAAATGATAAACATCCCCACAAATGCCGAAGGCCCCGATATGGATATGATTGATGAACTTATCAAGGATGAAAAAGTTAAAGGTATCATCTGTGTTCCTATGTATTCAAACCCCACGGGCAACACCTATTCAGATGAAACCGTACGCCGTTTTGCAGCTCTCAAGCCCGCAGCAAAAGATTTCAGAGTTATCTGGGATAACGCATACTGCGTACATCACATCAATGATACACACGATATTCTTGCTAATATTTTTGAGGTTGCAAAAGAATACGGTTCTGAAGATTTCTTTATTGAAGTTACTTCAACATCAAAGATAACATTCCCCGGTGCAGGCGTTTCCGTTCTTGCAGCTTCCGATAAAAATATTGCCGATATCAAAAAGAGAATGACTGTTCAGACAATCGGTTACGATAAAATCAACCAGCTTCGTCACGCAAATTATCTTAAGAATTTTGCAGGCGTTGAAGCTCACATGAACCGTCACGCAGAAATTCTCAAACCTAAATTTGAAGCTGTTCTTTCAGCTTTTGAAAGCAAGCTTGCCGGCAAGGGCATCGCAGAATGGACTAATCCCAACGGCGGATACTTTATCAGCCTTAACGTTTTTGAAGGTTGTGCAAAAAGAACTGTTGCTCTTTGCAAAGAAGCAGGCGTAACGCTTACAGGTGCCGGTGCAACTTATCCGTACGGAGTTGATCCCGATGATAAAAATATCCGCATTGCCCCCACCTTCCCGTCAAGGGACGAACTCTGCAAAGCGGTTGAGATTCTTTGCCTTTGCGTTGAAATTGCCGCAATAGAAAAGATTCTCGGCTAATTGCTTAACCAATTCCCATTTTATCAAAAAAGTTTTTTGAACTTATACCTTCAGGTCTGTTATATCGTCCGAGTCTGAAAAGCCAGTCAGACTCGGATTTTTTTATTATATTTACTTTTTCTTCACAAGTAAAAGCTATTTGTATACCGTTTGATTTTAATATATCTTCTGATTCTTTACTGAAACTTCCGAACGGATATGCAATCGCAACAGGCTCTTTACCTGTGTGTTCCGACATCTTCATTTTCATTTTTACCGCATCGGCAGTTAAAAATTCACTGTATTGTTCAAAAGTTTCACTCTTTTTCTTTTTAAGACCCGAACGGCTGTTTGAATTCTTGTGCAAATTATATGTATGACTCTGGATATCTATTACACCGCTGTTACAAAGTGTTTTTATATCTTCCCAGTTCAGATATGAATAACTCAGATTATGGTCGCCGTTTTCAGTGTATTCATCCGCCAAAGCACCAATAACAAATCCCACCGCACAAAAACCGTATTGCTCAAGAAGCGGCAAAGCATATGCATACAGTGTTTCGCATCCATCATCAAAAGTAATCATTATCGGTTTATCGGGCAAACTGTCTTTTCCGTTTGAATAGTCAAGAAGCTGATTTATTGTAACGGATTCATATCCCTTTTCTTTCAGATATTTCAAATCATTTTCAAACTGTTCAACAGTCAGAACATATTTACCTGATTTTGATTTATTCTTTGTAAGCTGATGATACATCACAATCGGCAAAGCTTTTGAACTTTGTGCAGAAAAAACATTAACCACATCAACAGATACCGCAAAAACACACCCGCAGATAAGCACAGAAACAACAGCAAACAATATTTTTTTATTTATTTTAAATATCATAAAATATCACTCTCATTCATCTGCTTTTACAAAAAAAGATTATGAATATATATGACCAAATATGCCTTAAATAAAAACTCCGATACCGGTAAATTAACCGATATCGGAGAATTTTTATTGAGTTATACCTTCGTTTTCTTTTGCGATTGCAAGCATAAGCTTGATTCTGTTTTCCTGATTAACTCTTGTTGCACCGGGGTCATAGTCAATGGGAACGATGTTTGACTGAGGATACATTTCTTTGAGCTTTCTTATCATACCCTTACCAACGATGTGATTGGGAAGGCATCCGAAAGGCTGAGCACAAACAATATTACCGTAGCCGCTTTCGATAAGTTCCATCATTTCGGCTGTAAGAAGCCAGCCTTCACCCATTTTACAACCGGCACCGATAATTTTTGTGCATTTTTCTTTGATATGAGCATAGGGTTCGGGAACAACGAAGTTGCCGTATGCCGCTGCCGCATCATTAAGATTCTTTTCAACCTTGGAAAGATACCACATTGCAAACTGCATTGCAATTTTCTTGAACGGATTGCCGCCGTAAAGCTTGATATCTTCAAGTCTGTTATCAACCTTGAAATTAAGGAAGCCAAGTAAACCGGGCACCATAACCTCACAATCCTGCTCAGCAAGGAACTCTTCAAGATGATTGTTTGCAAGCGGTGAATACTTAACATATATTTCGCCTACAACACCCACCTTGATTTTCTTGACATCATTAACAGGGATTTCAGCGAATGTCTTTGTTATTTTGGGAAGATTCTTCTTGATTTCGCGGAATGAATATCCCCTGCCCTTTTTGAGTTCGGCACTGAGGTCATCAACCCATTTCTGAACAAGCTCGGCAGACTGACCTTTGTTCTTTTCATAAGGCTCAACCTGATTTTTGAGCAGAGTAATCAGATCGGCATAAATTACGGCAGAAAGCATTTTCAATGCCATTGAAAGTCTGATTTTGAAACCGCTGTTTTTCTCAAGACCCGAAAGATTAAGTGAAATAACGGGAACCTGAGGATAGCCCGCTTTTTTAAGAGCCTTACGAAGAAGATGAATATAGTTTGAAGCTCTGCATCCGCCGCCTGACTGAGTAATAAGCAAAGCGGTTTTATCGGGATTATATTTGCCTGAATTTAGAGCATCTATAAGCTGACCGATAACAAGAAGTGCGGGATAGCAGGTATCGTTATGAACATACTTCAAGCCTTCATCAACAACAGCTCTGCCGTCATTTTTAAGAAGTTCAACTTTATATCCGTACTGACCGAAAATATTAAGGAAAAGTGAAAAATGAACGTCCAGCATATTGGGCGCGAGGATTGTATAGTCCATCATATCTTTGGTAAACTCAACTCTGTCTGCAGTATTCATTTTTGCACCTCCTTATCTTCCTGTTGCGGCAAACAGGCTTCTGAGTCTGATTTTAACCGCACCGGGATTTGAAATTTCGTCTATCTTAATCTGTGTATAAATCTTGCCGTCAGTTTCAAGTATTGTTCGCATTTCGTCTGTAGTAATAGCATCAACACCACATCCGAACGATACAAGCTGAACGATATTGAGATCCTTATCCTTAGCTGTTGCAACATATTTTGCAGCCGCATAAAGTCTTGAATGATATGTCCACTGGTCAAGAACTGTTGTGGGGAATTTGCTTACAAGAGGACTTACGCTGTCTTCTGTAATAACAGTTGCTCCGCAGTCACAGATAAGCTTATCAATACCGTGATTGATTTCTTCATCAAGATGATAAGGTCTGCCGCAAAGTACGATAACGGGAATATCCTTCTCTTTTGATTCCTTAAGATATTCCATACCCTTAAGATGAATTTTCTTCATAAATGTATGGTATTCATCATAAGCCTTTTCGGTAGCAGATTTAACATCTTTAAGATTGATTCCGCTGAATTTTGATGAAATAATTCCGTAAATTTTCTTCACAAAATCCTTGGGTCTGTGAAGTCCGACATAATCACTCATAAAGTTGATTTTCTTAAGGTCGCCTACATTTGAACGGATAACTTCGGGATAATATGCTACAACGGGACAGTTATAGTTGTTATCACCAAGATTCTCATCTATGTTATATGACATACAAGGATAGAAGATGTTTTCTACACCCTGCTTGAGAAGCGACTCAATATGACCGTGAAGAAGCTTTGCGGGATAGCAAACGGTATCCGAAGGGATGGTGTGCTGACCCGAAACATAAAGCTCTCTTGAAGATTTTTCCGAAAGAGCAATGCCAAAGCCGAGTTCGGTAAAGAAAGTATGCCAGAACGGTAAAAGTTCAAACATATTAAGACCCATAGGCAGGCCTATTGTGGGCTTTGAGCCTTCAACGGGTGCATATTTCGAAAGAAGCTCTCGCTTATAATCGAACATATTCATTCCGATTACTGCAGATTTCTTTGAAATGGGCTTACTGCATCTGTTACCGCCGATAAAACTTCTGCCTGATGAGAATGTATTCACCGTAAGACGGCACGCATTACTGCAACCGTTACAGGTAACTGCTTTGACTTTATGTTCAAATTTTTCAAGCTCATCTGCAGAGATAAGTGTACTCATTTCAGATGCTCTTTCCATTGAATAAAGAGCCGCACCGTAAGCACCCATTATACCCGAAATAGCGGGTCTTACAACATTTCTGCCGATTTCTTGTTCAAAAGCACGGAGCACGGCATCGTTGAGGAATGTTCCGCCCTGAACAACAATATTTTTGCCGAGTTCATCTGCACTCGAAGCTCTGATAACTTTATAAAGAGCATTCTTAACAACACTGATTGAAAGACCTGCAGATATGTTTTCGATTGAAGCGCCGTCTTTCTGTGCCTGTTTAACAGATGAATTCATAAATACGGTACAACGCGAACCGAGATCAACGGGTTTATCTGCATAAATACCGAGCTTTGAAAATTCTT
>JAXJVE010000427.1:0-1441 GCA_036308705.1 Acutalibacteraceae bacterium | reverse complement strand
GAAGTTTGCGGCACCCTCATTGCCCGCAGATGAACCCGAAGAAGTTGAACTCGATGAGGAAGAAGAAAACGAAGATGATTTCCTTCCCGTTGAAGTTCTTCCCGACTCGGAACCTGAAAAACCCGATTATAAATTCCCGTCAATCGAGCTTCTCAACGTTGTTGAAAGAGAAGGCTCAACAGACAGTATGACCGAGATGCAGATAGGTGCGAAAAAGCTTGTTGCAACTCTTGAAAGCTTCAAAATCAATGCAGAGGTTACAAATATCTGCAGAGGTCCTTCGGTTACAAGATATGAACTTGTTCCCGAAGCGGGTGTAAGAATAAATAAAATTACAGGTCTTGCCGACGATATCGCTCTGCGTCTTGCGGCAACAAGTGTAAGAATTGAGGCACCCATTCCCGGTAAAGCCGCAATCGGTATTGAAATTCCCAACAGTGCAAAATCAATGGTTTCAATGCGTGAAATTATTGATACCCCTGATTTCAGAGATGCCAAGAGCAAGCTCAATGTTGCACTCGGTAAAGATATTACAGGTAACATAATTTGTGCAGACCTTGCGAAAATGCCCCATCTTCTTGTTGCGGGTACCACAGGCTCGGGTAAATCGGTATGCCTTAACTCGATGATTGTAAGTATTCTTTACAATGCTTCACCCGATGAGGTCAAGCTTCTTATGATTGACCCCAAAATGGTTGAATTTACCATCTATAACGGCATCGCTCATCTTGAAGTTCCCGTTGTTTCAAATCCGAGAAAAGCCGCAGGTGCTCTCGGTTGGGCAGTCGGCGAAATGGAAAAAAGATACAAGCAGTTTTCTGAAAACAGCGTAAGAGATATCAAGGGCTTCAACAAGCTTTGCGAAACAAGGGATGACCTTGTTAAGATGCATCAGATTGTTATTTTTATTGATGAGCTTTCAGACCTTATGATGGTTTCGCCCAAAGAGGTTGAAGATTCTATCTGCCGCCTTGCTCAGATGGCCCGTGCCGCAGGTATTCACCTTGTTATTGCCACTCAGCGACCCTCTGTTGATGTTATTACGGGTATTATCAAAGCAAATATCCCCAGCCGAATTGCACTTTCTGTTTCATCGCAGATTGACTCAAGAACAATTCTTGACTCAGTCGGTGCGGAAAAACTTCTCGGTAACGGCGATATGCTCTTTAATCCTGTCGGTGCATCAAAACCCACCCGTGTTCAGGGTTGCTTTATCTCAGACGCTGAGGTTGAACGTGTTGTAAATCACATAAAATCTCAGGCTCAGACAACATATAACGAAGAAACAATTCACGAAATTGAAGCCAAAGCCGCTGCTGCTGAAAACGCAAAGAAAAAGACTGTTGACGATGACGGTGATGAAGATTGGGACCCCATGCTCAATGATGCAATCGAAGTTGTTGTCAATGCGGGCGGAGCTTCAACAACAATGCTTCAGAAG
>JAXJVE010000426.1:0-3518 GCA_036308705.1 Acutalibacteraceae bacterium | reverse complement strand
CTCAATCCTTACAAGAAAAGAAGTTGACAAGCTCACAGAGTTTGTAAGAGGTATCGGCGCAAAGGGTCTTGCATGGGCAAGAATCGGCGACGACGGCACAATTGCTTCCTCCTTTGCAAAGTTTATGACAGAGGATGAGATGAAGGCTATCTGCAATAAGTGCGGTGCAGAAAACGGAGACGTTATTCTTATTGTTGCCGACAAGGCAAACACAACCCTTTCAGTTTTAGGCGCACTCCGTCAGGCAGTTGCAAAGAAGCTTGATATTATTGATAAAGATAAGTACAACCTTCTCTGGGTTGTTGAGTTCCCCTTCTTCGATTGGGATGAAGAGCTTGGACAGTATGTTGCAATGCATCATCCGTTCACAGCTCCCCTTGAAGAATGCCTTGACTACCTTGAAACAGATAAGGCTAATGTAAGAGCAAACGCTTACGACCTTGTACTCAACGGTGTTGAGCTTGCCAGCGGTTCAATCAGAATCACAGACCCGGACCTTCAGAAGAGAATCTTCTCACTTCTCGGTCTTTCCGATGAAGAAGCACACGAAAAGTTCGGTTATCTTACAGATGCTTTCAAATACGGTGCACCTCCTCACGGCGGTATCGGTCTCGGCCTTGACAGACTTGTTATGCAGATGCTCGGTCTTGAAACTCTTCGTGATGTTATTGCATTCCCCAAGGTACAGAACGCAAGTGAGCCTATGACAGACTGTCCCGCTCTTGTTGACACAGAACAGCTTGATGTTCTCGGTATCGGTCTTATTAAAGAGGAAGAAAGATAGAATTCAAACAGATTGCTTGACTTTTGTTTGACGTTAAGTCAAAATTTGTTAAAAAATACTTTACAAATAGTTTATCTTGAAGTATAATGAACCTGTATCCTTTTGCCGGATACAGGTTTTATTATTGAGGAGGTTAAACTATGAAAAAAATATTCAGAAGGTCAATGTCACTTTTATTGGTACTGATAATGATTATGAGCTTTTCAGTGCCTGCCTTTGCAAACAGAACAGAATTTGTTTCACAGTCACAAAGTGACATACCTGTTATCCGTATTTCAGGTGACGGTGAGCAGCTTGTTGATGAAAACGGAAACAAGGTTTTCCATTACAAAGACTTTGCCTCACTTCTCAAAAGTGACAGCGATGAGACTGAAGACGAGGAAGAAGACAATGCTGTTTTAGAGGCAACTGCAAACATCCTTATGCCTTTTCTTATTGACGGTCTTCTCAACGACAACTGGGACCCTTACTACGAAAATCTTCAGAAGGAAATAGGGGAGCTGTTTGAGAATTCACTTCTTGATAAAGACGGTAACGCTCAGTACGGCACAGGTCTTCGTCAGTTCAGAAAAGACGATATAGAATATGTACGCCATCACGATATGGCAAAATATACTGCTGACGGTAAGAAGTATTATGTTCAGAATACATATTTCTACAGATACGACTGGAGACTTGATCCTTTACAGACAGCGGCCGAATTCAAGCTGTACATTGACGATGTTCTTGCTTCAACAGGATGCAGCGAAGTAGGTATTATGGCAACCTGTCTCGGTACAAATATCATAACTGCGTATCTTGCTCTTTATCCTGAACACGCAAAGGCACACGTAAGAGGTGTAGGCTTTGACGGAAGTGTTGTAGGCGGTGCCGAAATGCTCAGTGAGACAATCAGCGGTAAGTTCAATGTTGATGCGGCTGCTATCAACAGAACACTTATTGACTGCGGTGCAATCGGTATGTTCAATATTGACTCCTTTATCAACACAACAATCGAAATGCTCGACAGAACAGGCGTTCTGGATTCAGTTTTAGGTGTAACAAAGGAATGGATTTACTATAAATTAGTTGAAGGTGTGACTTCAGCTCTTGCTCTTTCAACCTTCTATACATGGCCTAACTACTGGGCATGTGTTTCACCCGAAGATTATGATACTGCAATGAATTATGTTTTCGGACCTGAAGGCAGTGAAAAGAGAACAGAGTATGCAGGTCTTATTGCAAAGCTCGATAATTATAACGAGGTTGTACGTCAGAGAGTTCCCGAAATTCTTAAGACAACCGTAGATAACGGTGTACACTTCGGTGTTATTTCAAAATACGGTTTCCAGACACTTCCCATTTGTGAGACAAACTATCTTGTATCAGACCAGTTCGCATCTGTAGGCCGTTCATCCTTCGGTGCAACAACAGGCACAATTTACGAAGATCTTTCAGATGAATATATTGCATCAGTTAAAGATCAGAAGTACATTTCACCCGATAAGCAGATTGACGCTTCAACCTGTCTTTTCCCTGAAAACACATGGTTTATCAAGGGCTCAAGCCATTCCAACTGGTCAGACTGGGAAATAAGACTTCTTTATGAAATTGCTTCTGCAAAAGAGCAGCAGACTATTGAAAATTCCTGCTGGCCGTCACAGTTTGTTGTTTACTCATACACCAACGAAGAAAATGATAAATGGGGCAGTATCGAGGAAATGACAACAGAAAACTGTGATACGGAAAATTGGGAAGCTGACAGTAAGATGGATAATCCTACAACTCAGCTCGGTAAGATTTTTGTTGCTCTGTCATCACTTATCAGCTGGCTTGTTGAGCTTATCAGAAAAGTGTTTAAGTTCTGATTGGGTTAATACCTGATGTGAGTTCAAAAATATTAACTTAAAGCCCCGATGCCGTTACGGCATCGGGGTCTTGCTTTGCTTTTCTGACAGGGTAATAGCTCTTTCGTTTAATCGGACTTTGTCTATTTTATCGAGCTTTCTGTAATGAGTTATGAGTTGTTTTTCTTCCTGAGTAAGATTTGTTTCTTTTATAAGATCATTGTAGTCAATAAGTTCGCCTATATAGTCTATTGATACACCGTATAATTTAGCCAGAGATATGGCAGTGTCAAGAGGAAGTGTACGTTCTCCGGTTTCATATCTTCTGTATTGAGTTGTGTGCATAAATAATAAATCAGCAACTTGCTTTTGTGTTAAGTCCATATCTTCCCGGAGTTCTCTTAATCTTTTGTAATAAGCCATATTATATCACCTTAATTCTGATAGTATATGCTAATATTAACAAAAAACACCGAGTGGTGTTGACAAAAGCCGAATTTGGTGTTATTATAATTGAAAATAACACCAAATTGTGTTATAAATAGGAGGTCTATATTATGTTTTGTAAAACTTGTGGTAAAGAAATGAACGAAAATCAGGTAATTTGTCTTGCTTGTGGTTGTGAGAAGGGCACAGGAACTAAATATTGTGCCGCTTGCGGAAAAGAGCTTGCTGAGAATGCATTCGCATGTCTTAATTGCGGAGTTGCAGCTGATTACGGAAGTGCAAAGAAAAAGTCAGGCGGCTTGAAGACTGATTGGTGTCCGTCTGACAAAGAGCCGGTACTTGTTATTGTTCTCGCTATTTTGCTTGGTGCTTTCGGAATTCATAATTTTTATCTTGGTGAAACTAAAAAAGGTATATTGAAATTATGTACTTGTTGGTTTTTGGTTGGTGAAATTTTAGCG
>JAXJVE010000425.1:0-10949 GCA_036308705.1 Acutalibacteraceae bacterium | reverse complement strand
GTCGTTTGCAAGGTCTGAATTGATTCTGTTGATGAGATTTTCGTTTGAGAAAATACCGTCTGAACCGAATGCAATTTCTCTGAGAAGATAGTAACGGAGAGCATCAACGCCGTATCTTTCTGCAAGAATAACGGGGTCAACAACATTGCCCTTTGATTTACTCATCTTGCCGCCTTCAAGAAGTACCCAGCCGTGACCGTAAACCTTTTCGGGGAGGGGAAGGTCAAGCGACATAAGGAATGCGGGCCAGTAAATGGTATGGAATCTGATAATATCCTTACCGATAAGATGAACGTCTGCGGGCCAGAATTTGTTGTAGAGTGTTTCATCGTCAGAACCGTAGCCGAGAGCGGTGATATAGTTGGTCAGAGCGTCAAGCCATACGTAGATAACGTGATCTTCGTTAACGGGAACTGGAATACCCCATTTGAATGATGAACGGGATACACAAAGGTCCTGAAGACCGGGCTTGATGAAGTTGTTGACCATTTCATTCTGTCTGCTTACAGGCTCAATGAAACCGGGATGATCTTCGTAATATTTGAGAAGCTTATCGGCATAAGCTGAAAGCTTGAAGAAATATGCTTCTTCACGCTCGTTTGTAACGGGTCTGCCGCAGTCGGGGCATTTGCCGTCAACAGCCTGAGTTTCTGTCCAGAATGATTCACAGGGCTTGCAGTAAAGACCTTCGTAATAGCCTTTATAGATATCGCCCTTTTCATACATTTTTGTAAAAATCTTCTGAACTGCTTTTTCGTGATAATCGTCGGTTGTTCTGATAAATTTATCGTTTGAAATATTCATCAGCTTCCAGAGATCTTTGATACCTGCAACGATTTTGTCAACGTATTCTTTGGGTGTAACGCCTGCTTCCTTTGCTTTGTCTTCAATCTTCTGACCGTGTTCATCGGTACCTGTAAGGAAGAAGGTGTCAAAGCCCTGAAAACGCTTGTAGCGAGCCATTGTATCGGCAGCTACGGTTGAGTAAGTATGACCGATATGAAGCTTATCCGAGGGATAGTATATCGGTGTTGATATATAAAACTTTTTATTATCCATTAGATTTAACCTCCTGCTTTTTGGGGCTTTCCTTTCTTTTTGCTCCAACGACGAAAGGAATAAATTTATTAATAAAAAACGCAATAAGTATACAGATTGTACAAATAACCGCCGTTCCGACAGTCGCCTTCAGTATTCTTGAATCAGACAGTCCTAACGTATTGAAAATCTTATCGGTAATATTGAGAAAGTATCCGTGCATTATGTAAATTACCAGCGTGTTTCTGCCGATATAAAGAAAAAACTTGGGATATTTCAGCTTGGGTGCAAAATAAAACATTAAAATTACACCGCAAACAATCAGCGTTCCGCAAACAAAAATGCTGTAATAGTCATTATAAGAAACCGAAAAAGTTTTATTCGGATATCGGATAAATGAAACTGTAACCATAGCGGAATAAACCGCCATCATCAAAAGAACCGCCCATTTCGGAATTTCTTTATTTGAATCTTTTATCTTCCTCATTACAAGACCGATAAGCAAAAAGAATTGCGAAATAAGAGCTGTGTTGAACTTTGCAAAATCTCCTATACCGTTGATTGCCATTAAATATCCAGCCGCACTCAAAGCAAGCATTATCAATGCGGTTACCGAAAAATTCGGCGAATATTTTATAATAAAAAATAAAATTATTTCAGCAATGATGCAACACGGTATATACCAAAGTTGTATTCCGGATGCGAAAACATACAGATATTCAAAAGTTAAATCAAATTGCTTTGATGCAATTGAATATATAACTTTAACTACCAAAAAAGAAAGAATAAACCAGGGTACTGCACGGGTTTTTAACAGCCTTAAAGCAAACGGCTTGAATTCACCGTTCTTTATACTGAAAAGATAGCCCGAAACAGCAAAAAACAGCGGAATTTTAACAGGACTTGTTATAACGAAAAATGCACTGCCTTTAAGCAAAATATGACCGAAAATAACAAACAGCAATGCCGTTGCTTTTAAAGCATCCAACCAGTCAACCCGTTTGTTGTCAACAGATTTTGCAATCTCCATAATTAAAGAAGGCTTGCTGCTGCCTCATCAAGGAAGATAACAGCATCTTCGTGCTGCTGAAGAATTGATGCGGGGCACTGAGGAGTTACGGGGCCGTTAATCATAGCCTTAACTGCTTCAGCCTTTGATGCACCTGTTGCAATAAGAACGATTTTCTTTGACTTCATAATTGAGCCGATACCCATTGTCATTGCATAGCGGGGCATGGGAATATCGTCAAAATAGATTGAGTTAGCTTCGATTGTGCTGTCTGTAAGCTTGATTTTGTGACTCTCGCCTGTGAACTCATCTGAAGGCTCGTTGAATGCGATATGACCGTTTCTGCCGATGCCGAGAAGCTGAATGTCGATGCCGCCCTTTGAAGCAATATCAGCAGCATAGCGTGCACTTTCAGCCTCAGGGTCCTCTGCGTTACCGTCAAGGAAACCAACATTATCAAGGTTAAGGTCGAGCTTTGAGAAAAGATTCTCAATCATAAATGTATAGTAGCTGTTTTTATGAGTTTTGGGAAGGTCACAGTATTCATCAAGGTTGAATGTTTTAACATCCTTGAATGATACGTTGCCCTGAGCATACTGCTCTGCAATGTAGTTATAAGTGGGAACGGGTGTTGCACCTGTTGCAAGACCGAGAACGCAATCGGGTTTCTCGTTTACAAAATCACAAAAAAGTTTGCCTGCTGCAACGCCGATTTCTGCATCGTTTTTAAGAATTCTGATATCCATATTTAAAACCTCTCTCAGTTAATTTTTATTTCGCAATGACTGTCTGATGAATCATAGATTGCCTGAAGAATCTTTGAAGTTTCAACAGCATAATCGATATACTGCTGATTTTTGTCGCCTGTTTCAATACATCTGATGAAATCGTTGATTTCGTTTTCATACATATCTGTCTGCTTAGCGGCAACTTTTGTTTCGGTAAGCATACCGTTTTTAACGGACCAGAGCTGGAAGTCTGAGCAATACTGGAGTCTGATACCCGCTTTATCGCCCATAAAGTCGATGAACATTTCTCTCTCGCCTATATTCTGTGCCCATGCACCGTTGAAGCTTACAACGGGGCCTTCGGTTCTTACGATACCGACAACAGAATCATCAACGTCGTAGATGCCGTTTTCATCCTTGGTATCCTCAGCCCACATACTTGTGTATGTATAGTTCTTTATATCCTTACCGAGTTTGCAGAAAGCTTCGCCCGATGCGGTAAGGGGCTTGGGGTCACCGCAGCAATAAAGAACAAGGTCAATGAAATGAACGCCCCAGTCAATAAGTGAGCCGCCGCCTGCTTTTGCCTTGATTGTAAAATCTCCGCCGATGCCGGGGATTGATCTGTGGCTTCTGAATGAAGCATAAACGTGATATACCTCACCGAGCTCGCCGCTTTCGATAAGCTCTCTTATTTTCATAACATAAGTGTTGAAGCGGTTAACAACGCCGATGTTGAGGATTTTGCCTGTTTCGTGAGCAACCTTCTGCATTTCAAGAGCTTCAGAAAGAATTCTTGCAGCGGGTTTTTCGCACATTACGTGCTTGCCTGCTCTGAGAAAATCAATGGCAATGATTGAGTGGAAATCGTTGTGTGTACATACGGAAACCGCATCAATCTCGGGATCGTTAAGAAAATCGTGATAATCTGCAACAGCTGTGCCGCAACCGTATTTTTCAACGCATTTTTCGGCTCTTTCAGGAATGATATCGCAGAAATATTTGATTTCAACATTTTCGTTTTTCATATACGCGGGTATGTGTGCTGCGTTTGCAATATTACCGCAACCTATAACCGCTACTTTAAATTTTGACATCGAAAGTACCTCCGATAAATTTTATTATAATTATACATACTAAATAATATACCACAAAATAGAAAAATGTAAAGTTAATTGCAAAAAAAACTTGATAAATTATATGATGTTTGATATCATAAAACCATAATTTGTTAAAGGAGTAATTATTATGGGCAGATTTCCTATTGGTGTTATCATTGATAGCTTCAGAACAGATATTCCCACCGCAGTAAAAAAAGCTGCATCGGTTGGTGCACAGGGTATTCAGGTTTATGCAACCAGAGGTGAAATGGCACCCGAAAATATGAATGCCGCAAAAATCGCTGATTTCAAAAATCTTGTTGCTGATAACGGCCTTGTTATCTCCGCTCTCTGCGGTGACCTTGGCGGCGGCGGATTCTGTTTTGCGGACAGAAACCCCGAAAAAATTGAAAAATCAAAAAGAATTATTGACCTTGCAAAAGAGCTCGGTACAGATGTTGTAACAACTCACATTGGTGTTGTTCCCGAAGATAAGGCGAATGACAGATATAAAGTTATGCAGGAAGCTTGCTTTGAGCTTTCACGCTATGCCGACAGCATCGGTGCTCACTTTGCAATCGAAACAGGCCCCGAAACATCTGCTGTTCTCAAGGAATTCCTTGATTCGCTCGGTTCAACAGGTGTAGGCGTTAACCTTGACCCCGCAAACCTTGTTATGGTAACAGGTGACGATCCCGTTAAAGCAGTACATAATCTTCAGAGATATATTGTTCATACTCATGCAAAAGACGGCAAACAGATTTTCTTCAAAGACCCCGAAATCATTTACGGTCTTAAGCAGGAAGTTATCGTAACAGACGATTCATTTATCGAAGTGCCTCTCGGCGAAGGCAGTGTTGTATGGGCTGATTATCTCAATGCACTTGAAGAAATCGGTTTCAAGGGCTTCCTTACTATCGAAAGAGAAGTAGGCGATGACCCCGAAAGAGATATCCGCAAGGCTGTTGACTTCCTTAAAGGTTTCGGTTGCGGAAGGTGAGCAGAATGAAAATCGGAGTAAGCAGTTACAGTTTTCAGCAGCTCATTTCATCGGGTGAAGAAACTCAGCTCAGCATAATAAAAAAAGCCAAGGATATGGGCTTTGACGGTATTGAATTTATAGACCTGAGTGCTCCTGAAGGCGTGAGTGAAGCTGAATATGCAAAGATGCTCAGAGAAGAAAGCGAAAAAGTTGGTCTGCCTATAATTGCATACACTATTTCGGCAAATCTTCTCAGCGAAAGCGGTCTTGATGCAGAGATTGAAAGAGTTTGCAGAAAGGTTGATATTGCTGAAATTCTCGGTGCAAAATGCCTCAGACACGATGCTGCGTGGTCGATGCCCGACGATATAAAAAGCCATAAAGGTTTCAACGATATTTTGCCCGTACTCGTTGAAGGTTGCAGAAGAATTACGGAGTATGCCGCTGAAAAAGGCATTACCACAATGATTGAAAATCACGGCTTTTTCTGTCAGGACAGTGAAAGAGTTGAAAAAATCGTCAACGGTGTTTCAAACCCCAATTTCGGTGTTTTGTTTGATATCGGTAACTTCTGCTGTGCGGATGAAGACAGCACAAAAGCTGCAGGCAGACTCTCGCCTTATATCAAACACGTTCACGCAAAGGATTTTCATATCAGAAGCGGTAACGGGCTGAATCCTGGCAAGGGTTTCTTTAAATCAAGAGGCGGAAATTACCTCAGAGGTTCAATTATCGGCCACGGCGATATTCCTGTTTATCAGTGCCTTTCAGTTATTAAAAACTCAGGCTACGAAGGATGGGTAAGCGTTGAATTTGAGGGGCTTGAAAAATGCCTTGACGGTATTGAAATCGGCTTTGAAAACCTTAAAAAAATGACAGAAATGATATAAAATCAAGGCTTGTACGGTCAATACGTACAAGCCTTTTTGTTTGGTTATTTTTTATCTTTTGTTTCAAGTTCCTCTTTTTTCTTGAGCCTTACGGTAACAAGCTGAGAGAGGAGGCAGTATATAACTGCACAGGCGGGAACACTTATGATAATACCCGCAACACCGCCTACGGTGCCGCCGATTGTAACTGCAACAAGTACCCAGATTCCCGGCAGACCAACCGATTTGCCCACAACTTTGGGATAGATGAGATTGCCTTCAAGCTGCTGAAGAACAACAATGAAAACGATGAACCACAATGCTTTTATCGGGTCATCAAACAAAATAAGGAATGCACCGACAGCTGTTCCTATAAATGCACCGAAAACAGGGATAAGTGCAGTAACACCTACCAGTACGGAAACAACCGCTGCATACGGCATTCTGAAAATAAGCATACCGATAAAGCAAAGCGATCCGATTATAACGGCTTCTGTAATCTGACCTGTGATGAAATTGGTGAATGTACGGTCAACAATCTGAACAAAGCTTACTACTCGATCAACATTGCTTTTCTTGGGAAGAAATGCCTGCATAAGACTTTTTGCCTGTGAGCCGAGCTTTTCTTTCTGTGCAAGAAGATAAAGTGAAAATGCAACGGCAACAACAAGATTAACAATTCCCGAAACAACAGAGCCTGTGAAAGTGAGGGTTTTATCAACAAGTCCGTTATCGTTGATAAAGTTTGTAACGGTGCTGATGATTTTTTCTGAATTAAAAGAGAATTCAGGGAGAGTAATTCCGTGTTCGGATGCGAACTTCATAAGTGCGGAAATCCAGGTTTCAGCCTGTTTAAGATATTCGGGTGCCGAAGCAACAAGACTCTTAAGAGCATCTATGAATTCGGGGATAATCATAAACAATAAAGCAAAAAGCATACCTACAATAATCAGCGTGCTGAATATAAGACAAACGGGACGTTTTACCTTGCCGAAAATTTTCTTTTTGCTCTTTTTGAATATCTTTTCGTAAAGATTTTCAAGCGGTCTGAGTAATACGTTGGTTATGAACGCAAAGCAGGAGCCGAGCAAAAACGGGGAGAGAATAGCCGATACTCCGTCATATACCGTTGATACTTTATCTGTATTGTTGATACCCCATGCAAAAAGGATTACCGTCAGTGCGGCAAGTATAAAATATTTTACTGTTTTTTTGTTGAATTCAATAATAATTTTACCGCCGTCGCTACGCTTTTTTTCTTTTTTATCGTCTTTGATTTCTATTCCGCCGTCTTCGGGAATAACGTTTGCAATAAGTTCTTCCGATGTAGGCTTGGATTCGGCAGAAGTGTTTTCTGCAACAGTTTTTTTATTGTTTTCCATAAGATACAAGTCCTTGCTTTATTAAATTTAAATATATATTCAATTTTACATTTTATTTATTTGATTGTCAATAGTTTACATCTGCTTTAAAATGTGCACTTGCTTTAGAATATGAACCGTGATATAATATACAAAGTTAATTTGTTTATTATGGGAGGCATATATGTTTAAAAAATTATTGTCTTTTTTGTTTGTGTTTATTCTGGCGGCAGGTTTATCGTCGTGTAAAGTAGATAAGAGCAATATATCTGTTAACAAAAACGGTGAAACAACTCAGAGAACAACAAGAATTTACAACAGTTTTAAAGATACGCTGCCTGATTTCAGGTTCAGCAGTAAATCTGTTGAAAAATATGAAGAAGGCATAAGCTATTCATTCAGTGCCGAATGTTCCGAAAAAGAATTCGATAAATATATCAATGCAGTTAAAAAATCAGGCTTTGATGTAAAATCTGCCGAAGGCAAGGGATACTATAAAGCATATAATCCCGAAAAATACTTTGTTGAAATAGTTCTTGTTGACGGTATGATAACCGTGTTTGTAAAACGATAAAATAAAACGGCTTGTGCGGAGAATGGTTCCGTACAAGCCGTTTTTTTACAGAATAATACAGATTAATCCGCTGCATCCTTCGTTTATGATGCGTTCAAGAGTTTCGCGAAGTTTGAGCCTTGCATCGCCCGGCATTCTGTAAAGTTTGTTATGCAGACCTTCGTTTACAAGCTGATGCAGAGATGTGCCGAAAATATTGGATTGCCATATCATTGAAGGGTTTTCTTCAAACTCTTTGAGCAGATATTTTATAAGTTCTTCAGACTGTGTTTCCGAGCCGACAATAGGTGCAACCTCGGTCTGGATATCAGCTTTCATAATGTGAAGAGAGGGGGCGCTCGCCTTGAGCCTTACTCCGTATCTGCCGCCCTGTTTCATTATTTCGGGTTCTTCAAGCATAAGGTCGTCAACATCGGGCAGAACAATTCCGTAACCCGTTGCTTCAACCTCTTCAAGTGCATCCTGAATTCTTTTGTATCCGCTTTGTGCCTGTGAAAGTTCCTTCATTTTTTTCATAAGCTGTTGCTCGTTTTCAACGGAAATCCCTGTTTCTTCTTCAATTATTCTGAAAAACAAATCGGGATTCAGCGAAACCGCAATTTCGGCACTGCCTCCTGAAAGTTCCGTATTTTCAATTCTGCAGTTACAGATATGTTCGTTTTCTGAAATATCATTTGCGAATTTCTGAATATCACGCACTCTTTTCAGCTTTTCGGCAAGGGAACTTATTTTTTTGAAGATATCGTTCCTCAGCCAATGCTCTTTGCTGAGCGATGTTATCCATCCCGGCATATCTATTTTTATTTCTTTCACGGGGAATTCAAACAGTATCCCCGAAAGAATATCGCAGATTTCACTCTGAGTCAGTTCAAGACAGTTTACGGGCATAACGGGTACACCGTAGCTTTCCGTAAGCTGTGATGCAAGTGCGGTTGTTTCGGCAGAGGTCGGGTTTTTGCTGTTGAGAAGAACAACAAAAGGTTTGTTGAGCATCTGCAGTTCGCTGATAACTCTTTTTTCGGCTTCGGCATATTCGTTTCTGGGGATTTCACTTATTGAACCGTCTGTTGTAATAACAAGACCTATTGTTGAGTGCTCCGATATAACTTTTTGTGTGCCTATTTCAGCCGCCATATTGAACGGAATCTCATCCTCGAACCAGGGAGTTTTTACCATTCTCGGCGTTTCATCTTCAATATATCCGAGTGCGGAAGGCACGATATATCCAACGCAGTCAATCAGCCTGACCTTCATTTTTGAGTTTGACGGCAAGTCAATTTCAACCGCATCTTCGGGTATGAATTTGGGCTCGGTTGTCATTATTGTTCTGCCCGCCGCCGATTGCGGAAGCTCATCGGTTGCACGTTCTCTGCGGTGCTCATCCTCAATGTTCGGAAGCACCATCGATTCCATAAACTTCTTGATAAATGTGGATTTTCCCGTTCTAACGGGCCCGACAACACCGATGTAAATATTGCCGCCCGTTCTTGCGGCGATGTCATTATAAATATTGTTCTCAGCCATTACAAGTCCTCCGAATTCGCTTTTTTTATTAAAATATTATGCTTATTCGGGACAATGTATGACATAAAAAAACCTCGGCTCAGCCGAGGCTTTTCTTTTAAATTGATTATTTGATAAGGGATATTAAAGATGAAAAGAAAATTTCTGTGTCATTTCTGTTATCAGTTATGGGTTTCGGGGCTTACGGGAATAAACCCGTTTTCGCTTTTTTCGGTAAACTGAGGATATTTTTCGTCTGACCAGACCGTGGGCTGACCGTCATAACGGATTGCCCATTCTATGAATTCACAGTAATCTTCTTCAAAATCATTGTGTCCGTTGCCTTTGAAAAACCAGGTGTATTCGGGGAATGCACAGGTTGAAGCATCAACGAATTTTTCGGGCGAAATATGGTTATGACCGCAGAGTGTTTCAGCCTGAGTATAATCGTTGCCGAGTGTATCGGATATTGATGAACAGGTTGCACCGAGTGTCATATATTCCGTATCAATAAGAAGGTCGCCGTGTGCGGGGGCATCGGAAGTAACGGGTATTGTTGAAATGTTGTATCCCGCGGCTATAACAATATCGGTTCCGTTTTCTTTGGCTTCGGCAAGAAGTTCCGCTGTTTTTGTCTGAACATTCTCATAATAATAATCTGTTTTTTCGGTTATTGCAGCATATTTTTCGTTGTTGCCGAACATGGATTTCTTTGCATTTTCATAATCTTCTGCGGGAACAAACGCCCAAAGACCCGGCATTGTGCCGAAAACATCAATAAGACATTCGTCAAATACTTTGTCAAGTTCCGAATCAAGAGTTTTCTGCAGACTGTTGAGAATTGTGTTGATAATGCCGCTGCTGTTGATGAGTGATACCAATGAAACAATCAGCCTGCTCTGAGAATCTTTGAATCCCATAATACCCTTAAGAAAATCCACAAGGGCATCGCCTTTGTTTGCAACGCTGACCTCTCTTGTAAAAAGCGAGCCGATGAGGGAAAGACCCTGATATGCGGGCGAAAGGCAGACGATTTTTTCAATGCCGTCTGTGCCGTAAAGATGTATGTATGTCATAACGATTGTGTTGCCCTGACTGTGGGCAGAAAGCACGATTTCGTCGTGGTGTGTTACCTCTTTGACTTCTGTAATATATTCATCGAGAAGTTTTGCATTGTCAACGGGTGATAAACGCCAATCGTAGCGGAATTTGAAATATCCCTCGTCCATACCGTCTTCGGGAGCGAATGCGGGGAACATATGTGTATCAATAATGGGGTTCATCGGGTCGATTCCCGTTCCTTCTTTTGCACTTCCGTCAGGGTTACAGGCAAGTTCACCCAATAAAACGTTTGCACCTTTTGAAACGAAGGTGCCGAAACCGTCGTTATAGCCGACAAGCAGACAGCATACCGCCATAAGCAGGTCGGGTACGGCTTTTGCAATAACATCGCCTTCGGGAGGGAAAAGAGATTTCGGGTTATCTGTGTCAATATCTTTATAAAGCGCATCGCCGAAGCCGACAACATAAACTACGGGAGTTATACCGCAATCGCATTTATCATCGTTTGCAAAAGCGGGCACACATACAGTAAATATAAGAACGGCGGCAAGGATAATACTTATAACTTTTTTCATAATATTTCCTCCGGTTTTCAAGCCGAAAATTCAGCGGCTTTTGCTGTTGCAAGTTTATCGCAACGTTCATTTTCGGGGTGCCCTGCGTGACCCTTTACCCATATTATTTTGTATTCGTGTTTTTGTATTTCACGGATAAGCTCCTGCC
>JAXJVE010000424.1:0-6105 GCA_036308705.1 Acutalibacteraceae bacterium | reverse complement strand
TTAATATATAGAGGTACGCTATGGGACTTTTCAAAAGAATCAACAGAGGTCTGAAAAAGACCAGAGACAGTATGAGCGGAGCAATCAATGCCGCTCTTCACGGAAAAAATGAGATAGACGACGAATTTTACGAAGAACTTGAAGAAATTCTTGTTATGTCCGATGTCGGCGTAAATACCGCAACAGAAATTGTTGATAAACTCAAGGATGTTGTTTTCAAAAAGAATCTCCGCAAAGCAAAGCACGTTAAGGAAGAAATCCGCAACATCGTTGCAGACCTTCTCAGCGGTGGTGAAGAGCTTGATATGATAACCGTGCCTTCGGTTATTCTTGTAATCGGTGTAAACGGCGTTGGTAAAACAACATCAATCGGCAAAATGGCGGCTATGTTCAAAGCGGAGGGTAAAAAAGTTATCCTCGGTGCTGCAGATACTTTCAGAGCTGCGGCTATCGACCAGCTTGAAATCTGGGCTGACCGTGCGGGCGTTGATATTGTTAAACACAAAGAGGGTGCTGACCCCGCAGCCGTTGTATTTGATACAATCGCCGCAGGTAAGGCAAGAAATGCGGATATCATTATCTGCGATACCGCAGGCAGACTCCACAACAAGAAAAATCTTATGGAAGAGCTTGCAAAAATTTACAGAGTTATTGACCGTCAGCTCCCCTATGCTGACCGTGAAGTATTGCTTGTACTTGATGCAACAACAGGTCAGAATGCGGTAAATCAGGCAAAAGAATTCAAGGATGTTGCCGAAATCACGGGTATTATTCTTACAAAACTTGACGGCACCGCAAAGGGCGGCGTTGTGCTCGCAATCAAGAATGACCTTAAGGTACCCGTTAAATTTATCGGTGTAGGTGAAGGAATCGACGACCTTCGACCCTTTAATTCAAAAGCTTTTGCAGACGGACTGTTTGAAGAAGACAACGACGAGGAATAATATATATGGATTATATAATTGCTACGCATAACCTAAAAAAAAGAGATGAGATGCAGAGAATTCTTGCACCTCTCGGCATAAGAGTGCTTCTCGCTGAGGAGGCGGGCATTGAGCTTACCGATGCGGAAGAAACAGGCACAACCTTTGAAGAAAATGCTTTCATCAAGGCTGACAGCGGTTGTAAAGAGAGCGGTATGCCCTGTATTGCAGACGATTCGGGAATTGCCGTTGATTATCTCGGCGGTGCACCCGGTGTATATTCCGCAAGATATTCGGGTGAGCACGGCGACGATGACGCCAACAACAAAAAGCTTCTGCGTGAGCTTGACGGCGTTGCCGATGCCGAAAGAGGTGCCGCTTATGTGAGCGTTGCCTGCTGTGTATATCCCGACGGTACAAAACTTATTGCACGAGGCGAGTGCAGAGGCTTCATCGGTTATGAGGAAATCGGCACGGGCGGTTTCGGTTATGACCCCCTCTTCTTCCCCGTTGAATACGGCGGAGAAAAAACAATGGCACAGCTTACGGCAGAAGAAAAAGATGCAATCAGCCACAGAGGTAAATCCGTGCGTATGCTTGCAAAACAGATTGAGGAGGCAAAGAAATGACAAGTAAAGAAAGAGCTCAGCTCAGAGCTCAGGCAAACGGTCTTGAGCCTCTTTTTCAGATAGGTAAGGGCGGTATTTCCGATGCTCTCATCGAGCAGACATCAGATGCCCTTCGTAAAAGAGAGCTCATCAAATTAAAGGTGCTTCTTGAAAGTGCACCCGAAACACCCAGAGAATTTGCCGATAAGCTTGCAGAGGCTACAGGCAGCGAGGTTGTTCAGGTTGTAGGCGGAAGCATTGTATTCTATAAAGAAAATCCCGATAAGGATAAAGAAGAAAAAAACAAGAAGCCCGCAAAGAAAGGCAAGCCCCTCTCAAAGGTAAAGGCAAAGAGAGCAGCTGCCGCAAAACGTGAGGCTGAAGAAAAGAAAAACAAAAAAGATTTTTATGCTAAAAAGCGTTTTTACGGCTCAAAAGATAAAAAATAAATTTTTTTGATTTTGATGCAACAAAAAACGTATATTGACACACTTATTTAGTGTGTGGTATAATCGCAGACCGTGAAAGGTGCTAAAAATGGATAAAAACAGCAATATCAAAATGATTGCTCAGAACAAAAAAGCATACCACGACTATTTTGTGCTTGAAAAACTTGAGGCGGGCATTGAACTTTTCGGTACCGAAGTCAAGTCAATCCGTCAGGGCAAAATAAACCTGAAGGATTCCTGGTGCTTCGTCAAAGACGGCGAGATGTTTGTCAACGGAATGCACATAAGTCCCTATGAACAGGGCAATATTTTTAACAGAGACCCCCTCAGGACAAAGCGTCTTCTGCTTCACAAAAAAGAAATCAGAAGATTTTATGCTCAGGTCAAACAGGAAGGTCTTGCAATAGTTCCTCTGAGCGTATACTTTTTAAAAGGCAGAGCAAAGGTCGAAATCGGTCTTTGTAAAGGTAAAAGCTTTACGACAAGCGTGAAGTTGCCGCCAAAAAAGATGCTCAAAGAACGATTGAACGCAATCTGAGGAGATAAAGCAACGCAAGTTGCTTTATAATATACGGGGATGAAAGGATTTCGACGGGGAATCTGAGCCCGGATAAGCGAGTAGCGGGGCGGGACCGCTATAAAATCCGTAATTTTCAAATTTAAACGACAACAATAAAGTTGCTCTTGCTGCTTAATTAAGCAGCCGTCTCTGTGCGGAGGACTGCGGCCGCATAAGAGGCGTCGACAAGCAGTGAACGTGAACGGGTAACGGCT
This sequence comes from Acutalibacteraceae bacterium, assembly GCA_036308705.1. Taxonomy (GTDB): domain Bacteria; phylum Bacillota; class Clostridia; order Oscillospirales; family Acutalibacteraceae; genus CAG-177. The sequence goes on along the minus strand of JAXJVE010000424.1, from coordinate 3,351 downwards.
GATAGCCCGTCATGAATAATCGGTCTACCAAGTACCGCAGCCTGTCCTTCGGCGGCGGTATAAGGGAATGTTAAAAGACGGACTACACTCGTAGAAAGTCCCTGCAAGGGTTTTTCGGACGCGGTTTCGATTACCGCCATCTCCACCATTTTAAAAATAATTTTTCATAAATAAAATCAAGGAGGAAGAAAAATGCAAAAGAAGAGTACCGTTTTACCTATCGTTGCAACCGCAGTTGTCGGCGTTATGGTTGTTGCAATCGCAGGCGTGCTCGGTTTCACTGCTTTCAAAAAGAGCAAAGAGCCCCCCACAACAACCGAATCAACAGTCGGCACGTACGCATACGATGAAACAACTTTCCCCGCAATAAGCCACACAGCTCCCGAATCATCAACTCAGCTCACATCATCCATATTCACATCGGCACTGGCTACAGATGTTGCAAAAACAACAGGAAAAGCCACTACAACCAAAGCTCCCGCAACTCAGGCTCCCACCACACAGCCGCCTGAAACAACTCCCCCTCCCAAGAACGAGCTTAACCCCGATGATATGTCACATTCAAGCGGCACAAAGAAGCCCGTTACACCCAGCAAAAACCTTCCCGCCGATATGAGCCTTGCAGGTCTTTACGGCAAAGGATATGACATAATCGGTCTTAAACCTTACATTTACAACGATGACAAATCGCCCAACTGCACTCAGAGAGAGTTCGGATATTCTCCCACCTATGATGCACTCGCAGGTCTTATCGACTTCAGCATCGAAACAACAAGAATCGACTTCAAGTATGAAGGCAAGCCTTACAGAGTTCAGCTCTGGAAGGGTCAGTATATCTCAGGTGATATCGGTACCGTAGGCGGTGAAATAGGCATTTACACAAGAACTCCCGGTAAGTTTTATCTTGATCCTCAGTTTTATGACTGCGCTGCAGAAGAAGACTGGGTAAAAATGGAAATGACCATTCTCTGGGATGAGTTTGACAACGGCGAATATCTTCCCCAGTTTACCAGAAACTATGACGACTTCTGGTGGGCAACAGGTTTTGTTGACGGTCAGCTCAAGAATGTTCACGATACAAACTCTCTCCGTCTTCTCGGCAGAATCACTTTTGAAAGTGCGGAACAGGCTCAGCTCTTTGCCGAAGGTATGAGAAAGAACGGATTCAGCGAAGTTTCAACTTTCAACCCCAACAGTATTGATACTTTCAAAATCTACGATAAAGACGTAATCTTCATCTGGCAGAATGTAAGATAACCAAGTAAAATTACTCCATCCGGAGAAAAAATATTACAGCGGTTAAATCCGCAGGAGGAAGCTTATATGGGCAAAAAATCAATTATAGCTATCGCAGTCTGTGCGGTAGTTGCAATTGCAGGCACCGCAGGCATTGCCGCATTTATGAAGTTAGGTTTACCTAAGGTTCAGGAAATGCTGAATAAGGAAGAAGAAACAACCGTAACTGCTCCCTCAGCAGATGATAACTATGTTTATGAAACATATTATCAGGATGTTTTCGAGCCTGTGACCAATGCAAACAACGAAACAGTAACAGCTCCCGACGGCAGTCTTCTCACAACACATCAGCAGATTGTTCAGTCAACAAAAAGACCCGCAACCAACACCACAACAAAGAAAAAGACCCCCGCTAAAAACACAACAACAACCAAAAAGTCAGATACCGGTACAGTTTCATACCCCGGCGATGACAAGCTTGTTGACAAGGTAATCGGCCCCTACGGCAATCAGTTCCTCGGCTACAGATACGAGCCCAACGGCGACTATTACTATACCGACGATAAAGACTGCTGGCAGGCAAACTGCGGCTATAACGAAATCTACGATAATATGGCTGCATTCATTATGATGAATATTGACCAGGTTCGTATTCGTTTCACTTATGAAAATCAGGACTGGATGATTCAGCTCTGGAAGGGTCAGTACGGTAACCTTCTTATCGGTGCCGAAATCGGTGTTTACACAGCTCCCAGCGGCACATACACAGGTCAGGTCGGTGCTGTTAACCACTATAACTGTGCTGATAAAGAAGATTGGCTCAAGATGGATATGACCTGCTACTGGAGAAAGAACAACCAGGGTTCATACGTAAAAGCATTTGAAAGAGAATATGACTATTATTGGTGGGCAACAGGCTTCGTTAAGGGTCAGCTTACAAAATATACAGCTCCCAGAACCGAACTCAAGCTCAAATCAAGAATCACCTTCAAGTCAGTTGAAATGGCAAATCTCTTTGTTGAAGGTATGAAGCAGTCAGGCTTTGCACGTGCTCTCGGCTCAGACCAGCTCGTTGACGACACTTACTTCCAGAAGGATGCCGATGTATGGTTCCTTTGGAAAACAAAGTATCACGATTGCTTTGTAGGTTACGAAGGCCGTAACTGATAATTACGGATTTCGGCAAAATCAATCAAAAAACATATTTGTCTTTGTGTTATTTATACACTTTTTATCCGTAAAAGTGTTGACATAACAAACATAATATGTTATTATTAGGTAACAATTGTTGCTCTTGCAATAAAAATGAAAGGAATGGTTCTACAATGAAAAAGGTATTTGCACTTGTTCTTGCACTTGTTATGGCTTTCTCAATGAGCGCTATGGCATTCGCAGCAGACGCAGCAGCTGACGTTGACGCAGTTGTTGATGAAATCAAGGCAGCAACAGAAGGCACAGACCTCTGGGGCAGCATTGAAGATTCACTCTTCGACATCGTTGATGCTATTGAAGACAAGACAGCTGACCTCTCAGCAGTTGAAGGCGAAGTTTTCAACATCGAATCAGTTCTCGCAGGCGTTCCCGGTTTTGACGGTCTTCTTGACGACCTCAAGTCATCAATCAAGGATCTCTATGCAGGCGAAAACGGTACACTTCCCGAAACAACAGCAGCTCAGGAATCAGCTGACACCGGTTCATCAGCAGTTGGTATCGCAGCTTTCGCAGCACTCTCAGTAGCAGCTGCAGCAGCATACGTTTGCACAAAGAAGAAGAACTAATTAAAGTTCATCTTTTATTTAATTGAATTAGCGCAAGAATTTAATTAAATAGCTCAGGCGGTATATCTTCGGATATACCGCTTTTTGTTTTTCGGCATAAGCCACAAATAGGTGAACAGTTTTTAGTGGAAAATGTTGTATTTAAAAAAGTACATATAAGTGTTATAATATATAATAATGTTTTCATAGAGTATATGAAAAACCGCAAAAATCACAAGGAGAAAAAACTATGAACAATCAATTCTTCTGTGCAAAAGAGAACGGCAAGCTTCATTATTGGCACACCATCCTCACAGGATTCGGCTTTATGGCTTCCTCTATTGCATGGGCCATCTAC
>JAXJVE010000423.1:0-3226 GCA_036308705.1 Acutalibacteraceae bacterium | reverse complement strand
TATCCCTCCTCATACTCATCAACCATCTTGCGAAGCTGTGCTACCTCTTCCGCTGTTAAATTTTTGCGTGATGTAAACGCTGCAAGAAATGCGGGAAGTGAGCCGTTGAATGTTTCTTCAACGAACTTTTCACTCTGCAAAGAATAAAATTCCTGTTTTGAAATCAGCGACGAAACAGTACCTTTTATATTCTGAAAAATCCCCTTTTCACAAAGTCTTTTCAGAACAGTATATGTTGTGGATTTTTTCCAGTTTAAAATTTCATCGCATTTTTTAACAAGCTCACTTGATGAAATCGGTTCATTCTCCCAAATGATATCGGCAAATTTTGATTCTACCACACCAAGCTGTAATTCATTCATAATAATACTCCTTCGTTTTACAAGTTGTAGACCACACATTTATTCTACACACTGTAGACCTGTTTGTCAAGAGTTATTTAATAAAAAAATCCCGAACCACACGATTCGGGATTAAAACTATTTAACCATAAAATTACTTTTCAATATCAGAAAGCAGAATAATATGTTTATCATAAAACGAAAATGTTTCATTCTTATCTGCAAAAAGTCCGATAGGAGTACCGTGATCGCCAATGCTTACAGGCATAACATTCCACATTCCCGACCTTATATCGTTCCTGTCAAAATCTTTGAACGGCTCGGTTGAAGGATACATCGCAGATTCAACATCAACCAATCCGTCATTGCCCATCATCGGATTGCCGCCTTTTTTGCTGTCATAAATCATAAGCGATGCTGTTGCTTTCATAAGAATAAAATCTGTATTTACAACTTTGTTTCCTGTTTTATCAACCGCATTGAAAGGATAAGAAAAGTAATATACAGACGGAAGAATATGTATTTTTTGATTAAGTTCTTTAGAACCCGATGCATACATATCATAAGCAATGCAATCGTTTGTTGCGAGCATCTTTTTTATTGCTTCAACATACGATTCATCGTTTTGTTTATCGGGAGAATCTGTAAGACCAAACTGTTCAAGATGAAAATCCGCAAATTTATGACCGATAGGAAGTCTGCCAAAAACTCCCGCATAATTATATGGAAGAAATTTAAGCGGAGAAATAAGATGATGCTTCTCCACAGAATCATAAGCTTTCGTGCCGTCAAGAGGTGAACATATCGCTGTAACGGAGCACAAAAGATTTTCTTTACCGCCAAGAAACAGCGGTGAAACATCATTGCCCGCCTCAACTTCTTCAGGAGCACCGTTTGCAAGCAGATGTGCGAGCATACGGCTTGAATTTCCGCCGAAACTGTGACCGATCAGATGAATTTTCTTTTCGCTGCTCCAGTTTTCAAACAAAGGTTTATCGTATGTTCTTCCGAAGCGTTTGTGACCGAATCTTTTTGAATGTACCTCACCGTAGTCAACCCTTGTACCTGTAAGCTGAGCATAAAGCTCACACGCCTGATCCCATGCACTTGACATCGGGCCGACTGAAGCAGCATAACATTCTGTACCCTTATCCGAGAGATAGTCGATGATGCTTCCGCAGGTAGCACCCCAATAGGGTGCTTTTTTGTTTACTCCTTCGTTTTGACCCCAACCGAACATACCATGTACAAAAATAATCGGATATGAAAGCTTTTTCATTTGAACACCCCTCAGCTTGTTAAAATTTATACTGTTTGATATTTTGCCTGTTGACAGCAAAATAATATTTCAAATTCAGGCAAACTGACCTTTTTTCTTCATACGGTATTTCAATATAAAATAAAGAATAAACTGTGCAAAGAAGGTTAATCCCCATGAGAGCGGATATGCCCAATAAAGGAACATAAGAGTATGATTTAAGGGCAGAATCAAAAATACCCAAAGAAGTCTTATACCGCATGCTCCGATAAGCGAAACAATCATCGGCTCAAATGACCTGCCCATTCCTCTTATCTGACAAGCCGCAACATCCATAAGCGAACAGAAGAAATAAAACGGCATAATCATATCAAGTCTTTCCGCACCGATTGCTATTACATCAGGCTCATCGGAAAACAGCGAAACTATCTGATTGCCGAATAATTTACCGAGCCATCCCATTGCAAGACCGATAACTAACGTTATGAGCAAACAATATCTGTAAATTTTACCGATATTACGGTATTTTTTTGCGCCCATATTCTGTGATGTGAAATTCATTGCAGACTGTGCAACTGCGTTTGTGCAGGTATATACATATGAATCAAAATTTGAGCCTGCAGCGATACCAGCCATCGCAACCGAACCGAACGAATTCACATTTGACTGAATAATAACATTCGATACCGAAAAAAGAGAATTCTGAACACCTGCAGGTACACCGAGTTTAACAATACTTTTAAGTTCTGTTTTATAAATTTTAAGCTTCTTTATGATTAATCTGCAGGCATTAGGCATTTTTAAAAGATAAAGAACAATAAACAGTGCAGATAAATACTGCGATACAATTGTTGCAATCGCAACACCGCTTACGCCCATATTGAACACCAACACAAGCAAAAGATTAAGACCAACATTTACAAGACCAGAAAACGAAAGTATATAAAGCGGTCTTTTAGTATCGCCTGTTGCCCTGATTATTGATGCACCGAAATTATATACAAGCAGTCCGGGTGAACCGAGAAAATAAATTTTAAGATAAAGCGTCGCAAGTTCTATAACATCGGGAGGAACCTGCATAATCTTAAGCATATATTTTGATGTAAAAAAGCCGACTGCACCTATAAACACACCGCACACAACACTCATAAGCATTGCGGTATGAACACATTCGTGAATCTTATTATCATCACGTTCACCGATGTGCCTTGCAACCATAACACCCGACCCCATCGAAAGGCCGAGAAAAACATTAAGAAACAAATTGACAAGTGAACCTGTTGAGCCAACCGCCGCAAGAGCTTCGGGGCCTACACACTCACCTACAACCATAACATCCGCCGAGTTGTATGCAAGTTGCAAAAGACCTGTCAGCATAAGCGGAACTGAAAAAAGAAGAATTTTTTTCAGAAACGGCCCTTCGGTCATGTCAAGAGAAAATCTTTTTTCCATTTTATCATCTTCCGTTTAATTATCTAATTCACTGATAACATCAGGAAAAAGCGAAACGCTTCGTCTGAGTATCCCGTTCATATGAGCAATTGTAATGCCGTAATTAGTCATCGGAATACCGCAGTCTTCGGCAAATCCCGTTCTGTACTGCATTTCACGGGCATTAAGCATACAT
>JAXJVE010000422.1:0-3063 GCA_036308705.1 Acutalibacteraceae bacterium | reverse complement strand
CTTCTTGTAGTAGTCGCTCTTGCAGGCGGCGGTTATGCTATCTATCATTTCAAGTTTAAAAACGGCAAGAAAACAAATACTCCCGTTTCAGAACCCGACACCGATGATGATTATGACGGCAGTTATGAGGAAGAAGAATACGTAGTAGATGAAGCCGATGACGATGAAACGGAGGCTTGATAATCTTGAAACAGCTCATTATCACCGAAAAGCCTTCTGTTGCTATCAACATCGCAAACGCACTCGGCGTAAAAAACAGAAAAGACGGTTATATCGAAAATGATAAGTACATCATTTCTTGGTGTTACGGTCATCTTGACACTCTCGCAAATGCCGACAGTTATGACGGCAAATATGCAATATGGAGAAAAGAAGATTTACCCATTATTCCTGCTCCGTGGAGATTGAAGATTGCCGATAAAATCAAATATGACCATTTCAAAATTCTTAAATCCCTTATGTATCGCAAAGATGTAACCGAAATCATCAATGCCTGCGATGCGGGCCGTGAAGGTGAACTCATATTCAGAAATATGTTTAAACTTTCCGAATGCAGAAAACCGGTAAAAAGACTTTGGATTTCATCAATGGAAGATGAAGCCATTATTGAAGGTTTCAAGCATCTCAAACCTTCAAAGTTTTACGATAATCTGTACTTCGCCGCCGATTGCAGAGCAAAGGCGGACTGGCTTGTAGGCATAAATCTTACCCGATTCTTTTCGGTTATCTATCATCGCACCCTTAATATCGGCAGAGTGGTAACACCCACTCTTGCCCTCATCATTTCCCGTCAGGCGGAAATTGATGCTTTTGAGCCGACACCGTATTACAACATTGAGCTTGAAAGCGGTAACTTCAAGGCGAAAACCGATAAAATTGAAAGCAAGGAAAAAGCAGAAAACATCCTTGCAGATTGTAAAAACTACGATTTTGCAACCTGTTACAGAGTTGCTTGTCAGGCAAAGGAAGAAAAAGCACCTTTGCTCTATGACCTTACTTCCCTCCAGAGAGATGCAAACAAGAAACTCGGATATACAGCACAGCAGACTTTGAATATCGTTCAGACACTTTATGAAAAGAAGCTCTGCACTTACCCCCGTACAGATGCCCGATACCTCACAAGCGATATGGAGAAATCCATTCCCGAACTTATCAAAGCTTCTGCAAATCTGATTAACAGAACAATAACCGAATATGACGAGCTGAAGGTTATTAACAATAAGAAAGTAACCGACCATCACGCCATCATTCCCACAAAGAATGTTGCAAATCTTGACCTTGCTTCACTTGATGCAGGTGAGATTAACATTCTCACAATGATTGCAACAAGGCTTTTGTGTGCAGTTTCCGAACCCTTCTACTATTTCCTCGAAAAAGCATTTATCCGTTGCGGAGATACGGAATTCACCTTTACTTACCGTAATGTCGAAAGCTACGGATGGAAAACTTTTATTGAAGAAGAAAGCGAAGATTCCGAAGAACCCGAAATGCAGTTTGACATTGAGGAAGGCGACGTTTTTGAAATCAACAATATTGATTTGAAAGAGAACTTCACAAAATCCAAGCCGAATTACACCGAAGATACCTTGCTTTCTGCAATGGAAAACGCAGGTGCAAAAGAAACTCCCGAAGATGCTGAAAGAAAGGGACTCGGAACTCCCGCAACAAGAGCTGCAATGATTGAAAAACTCATTGCTACGGGATTTGTTCATCGAAAGAATAACAAAAAGACCGTTTCTCTTGTTCCCACTTTTACGGGTAAGTCACTCATAACCGTTCTTCCCGAACAAATCCAATCTCCGCTTCTTACTGCTGAATGGGAACACAAGCTCAAACTTATCGAAAAGGGCGAAATGGAACCCGAAGAATTTATGCAGGAAATCAGCGAAATGATTATTGAAATCATTGATGAGTATGCTCCCGTTCACGATGTCGATGTCTTATTCCCCTCCGGCAGAGAAATTGTCGGCAAATGTCCCCGATGCGGCGGTAATGTTACCGAAGGCAAAAACGGTTTCCATTGTGAAAAGAACGGATGCAAATTCGCTTTTTGGAAGGACAATACTTTCTTGCAGTCGCAGGATATTTCAATTACAAAGAAAATGGCGGTTGATTTGCTTTCCAAAGGATATACGGAAATAAAGAATACTGATACAAACAGAACAGTTACTTTATCTTTCACCGATAACGGCGAAAAGGTCAGGTACAGACTGAAAAATGAATAAGCCTTTACCAAGACTTACCGAAAAACAAAGAATAAGTGTAAATACTCTCGTTAAAAATGAGTGTTGCAATTATGACGAAGGAAACTGTCTGCTTCTCGATGACGGTGAAACCCATTGCTGTCCTCAGTTAATTACATATTCGTTATTATGTCAGTATTTCCGCAGAGCCGTTCTTCCGTTACGTCCCGATTTGGAAGATGAAATATTAAGTCAAAAATCAAAGGCAGTATGCAAAGATTGCAATAACCCGTTTGCAAAAAAGCACCATAATCAGCTCTATTGCACAAGTTGTGCCAAAATCAGAATAAGGCGACAAAAAGCTTTGTATATGCAAAGAAAAAGAAACTGAAAAGTGGAAAAAGTAGCCTTCTGAAACCCTTATATATCAACGGTTTCAAAGTGCGGTAATCAAGGGGTAAAGGTAGTTTGACCTTTACCCCTGTTTTTGCGGTACTTTTTCCACTCAACCAAGACAAAGGAGTACAACTTTGAACAAGAAATATACCCCATATCTTATCGGACTCGGGATATTCACTTTATTGTTTGGCATATTCGTTGAACTTGCAGTACACGAAATAAATCCCGAAGATTTTACAGTTCCGTATTATGCAAGTGTCGAAGTAACTGAAATAACAACAGTTAAACCAACTGAAACAACAATCGTTACCGTACCCGAAACAACCGCAGAGATAACCACCGAAAAAATAACAGAGAAACCCAAAACCGAAAAGCCATCAAGCCGTTCAGTCAGTAAAAAGACAAACGGCAAGAATTTCAGAATAACCGTATATACTCCGTCAAGTGACGGCGGTAAATGGGGTTATGCAACATCTACGGG
>JAXJVE010000421.1:0-5456 GCA_036308705.1 Acutalibacteraceae bacterium | reverse complement strand
ATATCGGGATATCCTTTATTCTCATCCAGATAAGAGGCAAGCTGACGGTTATAGCAAAACAGCGCAACTCTTCGTCCTTCGTCGCAAAGACGGCGTGCATGTTCCAGCGCAATAACGGTTTTTCCCGTGCCTGCGCTTCCTTTTATAACACACCGTTCATTCTCTGTTATTGTATCAAAGCACGACTGCTGATTGTCTGTCAGAGTAATCAATTGCTGTTCAACAGTACGGATTTGAGATGCAAGAGTCATTCTGCCCACAAAATCGGGACGTAACAGGTTCACGATTTCTTTTGCGTGTGATGCGTCAGGTGTTATCTGTGAAGAATTCCGTTTTTTCCAGAAATGAGCCAAACGGAGCAGATATTGTTTAAAGTTTTCAGCATTGCCGCAGTCATCGCAATCGGCAATCTGTTCATCTGCAACATCAGGAAAAACCAGTTGGCCGTGAACGGTAATACTCGGAAAAACAACACCGAATCCGAATATGGTTTTACCGATATCTTTGATTTCGCTTTCTGTAATTAAATAATCTTTAAGCGAGTGCATCGCTGTATTCGCTTCTTCATACGGGTTTTTAATAACATGCTTAATATCGTTTCTGTCAACGGAAAACCATGTTCCGTTTTCCTGAGAGATGCCTCCGCCTTTTACCTCTAACACGAAAGTTCCGACTGAAGGAATTACAACAACAAAATCTGCTTCTCCTTGAGTCTGTTTCACATGCTTCGCAATACCGACCGAGTGCAATACTGTCCAGTCATCGGTATCAGGCATATTTTTCAGAACAGAAAAAAGACGTTTTTCTGCTGAACTTTCGGTAAATTCACTCCACTGAGGAGGTAAAATTTTAGGCATTTCTGCACCTCTTTTCAATAAAAAAAAGAAGCGAGCCACTTAGGAAACCCTAAGACGTCTCACTCTGCAGGAGTTAGACGTCTGCCAAACAGCTTGCGCTATCTCCATCTTTGATGAAAAACTAACTCGCTTCGATGTATATTTTATCCTATTCTCCTGTATTCGTCAAGAGTTATTCCGTGCAAACATTGCTTTTTTCATTCAACCTTGTCCGTTTGTAAAACTTGTTGCAATTTTGTAAAGCTAAATGTCAAGAAAGACTTGCGTTTAGTTTTACAATTAATGGATAAAAATCACCCGTCTGAGGGAGTTTTAATGGACACTAAAACTGTTATAATGTGAGTGAACAAAGAAAAAGAGGAGAATTGTTATGGCCAACAAAGGCAGAAGCGAAAAAGATTTTTTCGGCGGTGGATATACCCATTACGACAGCAACGGAAAGAAGATTGGACGCAGTGAACCGAACTTTTTCGGCGGCGGATATACAAATTACGATGCTCACGGAAAGAAAGTCGGCAGAACAGAGCAGAATTTCTTCGGAGGAGGATACACAACCTACGATAACAAGAGCAATAAGGTCGGCAGAACGGAACATCAGATTTTCGGCGTCGGCTATACCAACTACGATAAAAACGGCAAAAAGGTCAGTAGCAGTGACCCTCAGCTTTTCGGTACGGGATATAATCACAGTGACGGCGGATGCTATGTTGCAACCTGCGTATACGGCTCGTATGATTGCCCCGAAGTGTGGACTCTCCGCAGATTCCGTGACAACACTCTCGCAAAATCAGTTTTCGGCAGAGCATTCATCAGAACGTATTATGCCGTCAGTCCCACAATCGTAAAAATCTTCGGCAACACAAAGTGGTTCAAAGCGATATGGAAGAAACCGCTTGATAAATTGGTTCAAAAATTAAAATCAAACGGTGTTTCAGATTCACCTTATAACGGATAATTTGTACAAATATATTGCGCTATTAATGTTGAGATTCCATCAGGAGTCAGAAGTATTCATGCGTATGCGTTTGGTAATTGCACAAGTGTTGATAATGTCAGAATTCCTGAAAGTGTTACAGAAATCGGCGAATATGCGTTCTACGGACACTCGAAGAAGTTCAAAATAAAATGTTCTGCAGGCAGTTATGCTGAAAGTTTTGCAAAAGTAAACAGTATCCCTTTTGAAAACAGAATAAAACAAAGGTCTCTTCGGTGAAAAAGCCCGCCGCCGCAAAGAAGCAAAAACAAAACTTGCTGAAGTCGAAACAAAAATGAATAACTATCGTGAGTTTAACAAATAAATCAAATGATCATTTTTGTTTGTTCTTTTGATTTCTTGATTTAATGCAAAATTATAACAACACCGCTTGCCGTGATGATAAAACGGTATAGCGGTGTTGTTTTTACTCTTGCAGATATGAACACTCAAATCCCCTGAACCCGTTGATATGTAAGGGATTTACTCAAGCAGTTTCTCTAAATTGAGCATAGCGGAAATGTAGTTTTCTGACTGTGTCAATGTTGTCTGTAACGGGTCTATTTTATGGATCGATATGGTTAAATTATTAGTATATGTTTACAAACGTAAAATATTCAAAGAAACAAAAAGTTTTCAGAAAAGTTAATTTTAAAAAAAACAAGGACTCGCTTTTTATCAGTCATGTCATTGTTTGCTGTTATATTTGATAAAATTACGGGCGATTAATTAATTTGTAAAGGAGCAACTATGAAACTTAAGCAAAAATTTCCGATAATCGTTTAAATACAATGTATTTCCAAGGATTTGGTAAAGTATTATAAAGCCTTTTTATGTAAAATCTTAGTTTAGCCGGATACTCATAAAACAGTAATTTGAAAAATTATTGGTTAAATCATCCGTTTGACAGGGTTGATAAAGAAACACAAAACACGAGAAATTGAAGTATAGCTTCGTTTCTCGTGTTTTTATTCATCGGTATAAATTCGCTTAATGCTTACTTTTCACACATTTTTCATAAAACATATTGACATAATTCTGTACTCGTGCTAAATTATGATTAGTACTTATACAAATATTTTTTTGAGGGAGGCCTTATGGCTAAGAAAGAGAAAACAAAAGATAAAATAATCCGAGTTTCAACCCGTATGTTTCTTGAACACGGATATTCGGCAACAACAGTTCAGATGGTTTGCAGTGAACTGAAAATCAGCAAAGGTAATTTTACCTTTTATTTTCCGTCAAAAGAAGACGTTCTTGCGGTGCTTACGGATTGGCTTTGTAAGTTCCAATGGAAGCTGATAAGCGCAGAGATTGACGACGGAACAAGCGGTCTGCTTGCGGTATGCTGTGAACTGATGGTAATGGCGGCGGCTTGCGAAGGAAGCGACGTTGCAAAAGACTTTTTTATTTCGGCTTATCAGAGCCCGAAATGTCTTGAAATTATTCATAATAACGATATTGCACGGGCAAAGGAAATTTTTGCGGAGTATTGTTCCGATTGGACAGACGAGCAGTTCAGAGAAGCGGAAATTCTTGTTGCAGGCATTGAACACGCAACGCTGAATGCGATTGATAAAACCGTACCGCTTGAGACCCGTATTTCGGGAGCACTGAATACGATAATGATGATTTACAATATACCTGAAGAAATCCGCAGGATAAAGATTGATAAGGTTCTTGCGATGGATTACCACTCACTCGGCAAACGAATTTTCAAAGAGTTCAAGGAATACGTTGAACAGATGAACGCAGAATAAGCCGAACGGCTTTTATATAAATAAACAATTTTGCATTCACATAAAGAGGAGGCAATTTTATGAAAAAAACACACAAAATCATAAGTATACTGCTTGTTCTGGCAATGATGCTTACAATGGCACCGCTTACAGCCTTCGCAACAGAAATAGTTGCGAGCGGTGATTGCGGTGCAGAAGGCAATAACGCAACATGGACACTTGACTCTGACGGTTTGCTTACCATACGCGGTACGGGTGCGATGGAGGATTATATAGGGTACAGTGCACCGTGGTATTCGGGAATTTCAATTGATATAAAAAATGTAGTTGTTGAAAACGGTGTTACAAGCATTGGCAATTATGCATTTCAAAATTGTAAAAATCTTGAAAAAGTAACTCTTCCTGACAGTATAACCGGTATTGGTTCGCGAGCATTTGACATGTGCCGTTCCATGACAGAAATAAACATTCCTGACAATGTAACAAGTATTGGGAGCGATGCATTTCATTACTGCACATCGCTTACTGAAATAACCATTCCTGCCGGTGTTACGCGAATTGAAGAAGGTGTATTTTACCATTGTAGTAATCTTACAAATATTAATCTTCCGAAAAATCTGGAATACATTGGCAGCGTTGCTATGGGAATGTGTGAAAATCTCAAGAAATTAATCATTCCGGATGGTGTAACAGCAATCGCTGATAATACATTCTACGGTGCCGGCCTTACAGAAATAACTATTCCGGATAGTATAACAGCAATCGGTGACTATGCATTTTATTCTTGCTCCGGCCTTACAGAAATAACTATTCCGAATAGTGTAACAGCAATCGCTGAAGGTGCATTTGCTTTTTGCTCCAGCCTTACAGAAATAACTATTCCGGACAGCGTAACAGTAATTGGTAAAGCTGCATTTTATTCTTGCTCCGGCCTTACAGAAATAACTATTCCGGACAGTGTAACGACTATTGGAGAATCAGCATTTTTGGACTGTTCCAAGCTTGCAACTGTAAATGTACCCTGTGTGTGGGATGGAACACTTTACTCTTTTGATGACGCAGTGACATTGAATCTGAACGTTCATAAATTTACTGAATACAAACAGACAAAAGCACCCAAGTGTGATGCTGTAGGCGAAGAAATATCAGAATGTGACCACGGCTGCGGTGCAACGGACAAAAGAGATGTTCCTGTTGTTGACCATGACTGGTTGAACAATTACGGCTTTTGTGCAAACGGCTGCGGTGCAGAATGCCCTCACGAAAATTTCACTGACGGTATATGTGATGACTGCGGTATCCCAAAAGCCGATTATACCGCGTATTTTGATGTGATGAACCGATACAATTCTCTTCTCGATAAAAATAAAGACGATTTAACTGATTCGGCAAAGGAATATATCAGAGCAGAAGTTCAGAAAATCGCTGACGAATATCTCGGTGGACAGGGTATTAAAAACAACTACTCCGAAAAAGAGCAGCATATTCTTGACGGTATCACCGACGGTTTTAACAAAATCTGCGATTATATCGAAAAAGGTGTTGCTGACGGCACGATTGTTAAAGTTGACGGTTTGGCATTTTTAAGTGAACTTTCATCGCGTTTAAATTATGAAATTATGGAAAAGTATGACCGTGACACTCTGATGAATTTTACCCACAGTGAAGCGGCATTGCAGAGGACAAAGGAAATTGAAGAATTTGCAAAGAGTCTTTCCGGTACAGTTGCAGAAAATGAGGAAAACCTTGCAAAGCTTGAAGCGGATATTATTGACTGGTACGCTGACAGTGAAGCATGTCTTAACGGCAAACACAATCTTGATAAATCTGTTTCGAATAACGATGCGACCTGTAAGAGTGATGGCACAAAAACAGGTGTATGTATAT
>JAXJVE010000420.1:0-8868 GCA_036308705.1 Acutalibacteraceae bacterium | reverse complement strand
AAGTTCATCGCCCGCATATACGGTAACGGAATCGGAATAAAATCTCTGCTTGCCGTCATCGGGGATTTTAACCGAAACATCAAAGTTTTCGCAGTTGAAAATCACATTATCAAAGTTTTCATCAAAAGTATCCTTCTGAATATACGAAACATTCACGGTGCTGCTGAGCGAAATATTTTCAGATGCGGTAAAATTCACATAAAACAGCGTTCCGTCAGCGGAAACATTTTCATAGCCGCAGTAAGTAACTTTAAGCTGACCTGCAGGCATTGTGCCGCCTATACTGTCCATAAACGAACCGCCGCTGAGCATATCGCCCGCAGTTACCGAAACGGGAGTAAGAACCGATTCGTCATATTTAAAGATGAGCGAAAAGCCCATCAGACCTGAGTTGTTGCTGATTTTTACGGGAACAGACACCGTTTCGCCCGCCATAACCGAAACATCCTGAACCTGAATGTTTGCGGGGATAACGGGTGCTTTTACCTCAATTTCATATTCAGCAATAACCGTAACACCGTTTTCGGTGTATCTTACCTGAACGTATTTTGTGCCCGCCGTACTCAGGTCGCACTCAACCTCAAGACCTTCGGTTACTGTTTTCATGGAATAATCAGAATACATAACATCAATCGCAAGGCCTTCAGTATCAAGCTCTTCCCCGACTGTATACTGAACCTTTCCGGGGATTGCGGAAACGTATGCTCCGAGCATCTTTGCTCCCGTAACCGTAACGTCAAACGTTGCCTGACAGCCTTCGTATTCAACAGTTACCGTATAGGTGCCCGCCTGAGTAAACTCATCGCAGTGAATTTCATAACCGCCATATACCGTTTCGGTTGAACCGTCGGCATAATTTGCGGTCACGCTCATTCCCCATTCGTCGAAGCTTTCGCCGACAAAATATTCCTTTTTAACATTCGATGTGTTAACGGTAATGCTTCGGGGAGGGCCTAATTCTACATATTCTTCAAAGCCCGTTTCAAAGCCCTGATAATATACCGTTACGTAATTCACGCCGACTTTTTCAAACTTTAACGGGCTGTATGTAAAGCCCTCAGAAACTAACTCCACCGTGCCGTTATTGTATATAACACGCAGAACGGCACCGTCAACATTCACCGCTTCGCCAAGAACATAGCCTGTTTTCGCAGGAAAAGTTTCAAATTCGATATATGATATCTGAGGTTCATCGGGGGTAACGGGAATATCGGGGATAACAGGAGTATCGGGGTCAACGATTTCGGGAAATTGGATTCCGTCGCACTGTATAACCTCAAACAAAATGCTCAATTTTGCTTCTTCGGAAACATCAAGCGATGATTCGTAGCCCGCATGAAATTCAACAAGATTATTTATTGACGCCAGAGTTTTTTCAACATCATCCGTCTGGTCTGCGATATCAATGCAGATTTTTTTGACACCCATCATACCGTTTGTAAGCATGCCGACTTCTTCGTAGTCCGAAAAAAATGAAACACTTGTATGAACGGTAAGTTTTTCGGGGCGTAAAAACAACTGCTCATAATCTTCGGTTGTCGGATTGCCCGATAAATCAAGCGATACGAACGCATTCGGATAAACAGCCTGTGTTGACTCGGGCAGTTCAAAATAGCTCCGCACGTTTGAAATGGGATATTTCATCAGTGTTTTTTTGTCTGCGGTATATAAAACTCCGTTTTCAACCGCAAAATTCATATCGTAATCCGAAACCTCAAAGCCTTTGAATGCAGAATATTTAAAAAGAATATCTTTTCCCTCTTCAAAAAAGTCAGAAAGATTTTCGCTTATGTGCAAAACCGAATCATATTCGCCTGAAAACGCTAATATATGCATTCCTTCAACCGTATCGGGTAAAATGATATCTTCAACGTCGGCTTTCGGCGGATAAGATATCAGCCAGGTTTTGTCTTTATCATATAAAGCACCGTTTTTGTCAGAAGACCAATTCGGGTTTGATTCGCTGACATCATACTCCTTCAAAGAAGGGCAAGTACCGACCCATTCGCCGTCATCAAGATCCGCTTCTTCGCCAAGGTAAATATATTCAAGGTCTTCACAGTGTGCAAAAGCAAGGTTGCTGACAATTCTGTTGCCGACATCAAATTCCCTGACACCGCTTTTGGCGGGAAGACAGATAACGCTGTAATCATCGCAAAGAGCACCGTTATCAATATAAAAATTTTCATTATCGGATATGCGAATTGCCAAAAGGCTTGTGCACAATTCAAAAACACCGTTGCCGATATATTCCAAACCGCTTCCCAGGTCAATTCTGTTCAGCGAAGTACAGCCTGAGAATGCATAATTATTCAATGCCACAACGCTGTCGGGTACTGTTATGACCGAAACGTTTTTACATTCTGCAAATGCATACGAATCAATACCGCCGACGGGATAGCCACCCAGGGTGTCGGGAATAACGATATTACCGCTGAGGGTATCGCTTGCAGCCGATATCACCGCATAGCCGTCTTCAACAAAATATTCATAATCGCCCTCGGATACCGCATTTGCACCAACCGAAAACGCAGAGAATATAATCAGCAGCGACAGCACGCAGGCTGTCAGTTTTTTTATAAATTTTCTCAAAAATTATCACAACCTGTAACAGTTTCCGGCGGACAGATTGCCCGCCGGAAATAGTTTAATTAGATAGTTTCTTTGCCTACAAGGTATCTCGATACCATAGATGCATCACGGTTGTTGACATAGCCGTCGCCGTTAACATCCATAGCAAGATTCTGATAAAGGTTGGGTTCTTCCTTATCAACGGTGAATCTGCTGATTCTTGCAGCATCTCTGTTGGTAATTTCGCCGTCACCGTCATAGTCGCCGCTCATAACGAATGTTTTGCTGTCAAGCTCTTCGCCTGTTGCTGTTTCAATAAGCTTGATAACGGCACCTGTGCCTACAAAAGCATCGTCGCCGAGCTCTTTGCCGTTAATATCAACAACGGTGATTGTTGTGTCTGCCATTCCTTTGCCTGTTTCGGCATCATAGTTTATAAACTGTTCTTTGATTTCGCTTACTGTGTTTTTGCCTGTTTTAACCTCTCTGATATAGCCCGATGAATCAAGCTTGAGATATGAATTCGAGCCGAGAACAAGATTGGTATCGGTATCCTGAGTAACTATGATTGTGCACTCTGCGTATTCGCCGTTTGCATCAACGGTTGCGGTGATTACAACTCTGCCTTCCTTATAGAAAGTAACATTGCCGAGATAATCAACCTCTGCGACTGTGGGGTCTGATGTTGACCACGATACGGGAGTATCGCTGAGTTTATCGGGAGTAATCTTTACCCATTTGCCAAGGTCTATTGATCCGCCCGCAGTTCTGCTTGTTGAAGTTCTCTTGAAGCTGATTTTTGCATATTCGCTTTGTTTAACAAACTTTGCGGTATAAGTTCCGTCTCCGGTTACCCACTGATATCCGTCTGAATCCCAGCCGACGAATACATAGCCTGCTCGTTCAGGCACTTCGGGTTCAACGGCATTTGAGGAATAGTCAACTTCCTGCTCTGAAAGAAGCGATCCGTTATAGTTAAGGAACCGGACTGTATACTTCTTGGGAGTATACTTCGCATAAAGAGTTGTGGTTTCAAAAGCGAGTTCATCGTCAACAAAATATTCATCGGTATACTCTGCATCATAGAAAAGACCGTCATAGATATAGCCTTCAACATTCTCAAGAGCAGAATCGTTGAATCTTGTGTTCTCTCTTATGATTGCCTGATAGTAAGAATCAGCCTGGCTTGCAAGGTTTGTATAAACCGTATAAATATAATAGTCGATTGCCGAATTATTGATTGCATAAAGCTCGGTTACCGCTGTACTGTCGTTCATACCGAGGCTTATTGCATAGAATCTGAGTGTACATGATTTGCTGATTGTGATGGGTGCTGTGTATTCAACTGCAGTTTCAGATGTTACGGGGTCACTGCCGTCGGTTGTGTACCAGATAACAGCCTTTTCTGTATCACAGTTGAGAGTTACGGTCTGTACCGAATCATATTCGCCTGTTTTGATATCTGCATAAGGAGTGCTTACGGTGTATGCAAACTCATAAACGGGGAAGTATACTGCCGATTCGGTTACTGTTGTATCGCCGAGAAGTTCGCCTGTATCAATGTTTCTCCAGCCGTAGAAGATATATTCGGGAGCATTTTCAATCTCTGCGGGAGGGTCAACGTGGTCATCGTGAGGATGTTTCTTTGTTACAACATCATCTTCCTCGGGTTCAAAGCCCTTCTGGATTTCTTCTTTTGTATCTTCTGTATCTTTGGGATCGGGCTGAGGCTTGATGAAGATAATTTCGTTTTCTTTCTCTGTATACTGAGTGGTGATAACAGTATTATGAGTTACGATATATGAGGTTTTTGTTGTTCCGTCTGCAAGAGGTTCTTCAATCGCAGTTGCGTTGCTCATATCCCACGAAACTTCCTTGCCGTCAACCTTTGAAGCTGTGGGAGGCTCAATGATTTCGCCGAAGCTTGTTTCAACAAGCTGAACTTCCTGGCTGCCCCAGTCAACGAATACAACAACATAATCCTTGGCTTCAATTTCGGGAAGAACAACAAGATTATCGTTTACGTTAACTGTTGACTGATTCCATCTTGCAAACTCATATCCTTCGGGAATTGTGAGAAGTTCGCTTGAAGGAGCAGTTACGGTTTCGCCCTGCTTGACGGTTTTCTGATAAATAACCTTTGTTGTTGAACCGTCTTCACTGTAATCATAGAAGGTAACTGTATATTCGGGCTTGGGAGCTTCATAAGTCTGGAGCTCGATAAGACCTGTGTTGCCTTCGATTGAAGCAACAACTCTGAAATCGCCTGTTTCAATGGTAAGAGGCTGTCTGAGTTTGATATCGTTCATAACGATTGAACCGTCTTCGCCAACGGTGGTTTTGCCAACAAACTCTGTTGTGAAGTCTGAGGGCTGAGTATACTTATGAACAAATACTGTTGCTTCCTTGCCTGCAAACTGTGTATCAACCTTGGCATTGATATTCTTTATCTGCTCTGCCGATACTTCGATATCGTTTGTAAGCAATTCTTCTGTTTTGTATCTGTACATATAAGTTGTTTTGCCGGGAATTGTTTCAAGCTGATAATCAACGCCCTGAGTTTTGCCTGCAAGAACTGTTGTTCTGGGGTCGGTTTCGCTGTATTCGGTCCATGAACCCCATTTGTAGTAGTTATAAAGCTTCTTATAAGTTGTATACTTCTGAGTTCTTATCTCAACGGGTCTGTACCACCAGAAATATGAATCCGTGCAAGCATCTCTGTTGTTAAATACACAAAGCTCGGGGATGCTTGAGTATGCGGGCTGAAGAGTTGTGCTTTCAAATGCATGGAATGTATGGAAATTACCGCTTGAAGCAGTTTCCCAACAGTCACTTACAAGGCTGTTATAAGGGCCTGAAGACAGATATCTGCCTCGGCACCAGTGCCAATAAAGATATTTGCCTGATGCAACATCGGAATCAACTACAACCTTTGTTGTTGATGTTTCTGAATTTGATTTGGGTGTTTTATTATACAAATTGAAATAATAATTACCTCTGTCAAAACCTGAAGGCCAGGATTTAACATAATTGATTGTACCCGAACCTGTTTTTTCAAGCTTATAACCGTTCTGAGTCCAGCCTGAAAGTGATGTAGCATAGTTTGTTGTTGTTTCCTTAAGCTTATATCTGTACTGTGCGGGAGCAACAACTGTTTTTGTATCAACGTGTGTAACGTCATTTTCGCCTTTTACAACGGGAACTGTGCCTGTGTATTCAATCCAGTCTGACCACTTACCGCTGTTATCAGCTTTTGCTGATACGGGAGTTGCAAGCACGCCCGATGTTTCATAATCGTTGATAGTATAAACTTCAACCGAATATGCAAGAATATCGCTGGGAACAAAAACAGAGATTTCTTTTGCACTGCTTGCTGAAATGCTGAATGCAGATGATTCTGTTTCGGCATACTGATAGCCTGATTCTGTTTTAAGAGCAACAACAAGTCTGCCCTTTACGATTTCGTCTGTAACGTTTTTAACCTCAACGGTAACGTCATAGCCGTTTTTATCTTCGTTTCTTACTGCGTCTGCAAGGCCGTCCTTGTCAACATCAAGAGTTGTTGCAAGAGGATAGTTTTCGTTATACCATTTATATACACAAGCAATTGTTGTATCGCCCTGAATAGCACTGAAATCCTTATCCCAGGTAACAAAAACATAGCCTGTGGGAGCGTTTATTTCGGGGGCTGTTGCAGAGGTATTGAACTTTACCTTTTCGGTCTTATATACCTGACCTGTCATACCGTCAACAAACTTAACGGTATATTCGTTTGCTTCGTATAAGGTTGAAACGATTGTATCTTCGGTCAGCTTGCTGAAAGACTTATTCCAACCCATAAATGTATAACCGTACTGTGAGGGATTCACGGGTGCGGTTGCCGAATGGCCGTAAGCAACCTTCTGTGTATCAATTGTTTTGTTGCTTATTGTGTCAAAGAAAGTAACGGTAACGTCATCGTGAACGGTAAGAGTAACCGCATCGGGCATTTCAATGCTCTTAACCTCGTTAACCGCTGAGAGCTTAACCTCGTATTCGCCCGCTTTATCAAAGCAGTTTGCGGGGAAGGCATAAGTTGTGCCCATTATATCTTCTTTTGTATGAACAAGGTTGCCGTTGTTATACAACTTGAGTGTATATGAATTTGCGTTTGTTGATGCACTCCAGCTTACCGTTGCGGTATCGCCGATACCGATATTTTTATAAACGTCGCTTATGCTCAGGGTTGATTTGCCGGGAGCAATGTTTGCGGTTGTGAAACTGTGAACAGGTGACTGGAACCACGAACCGCTCGTTTTAATATACATTCTGTAATAGTATGTAGTATTGGGTGTTAAATCTTTGCCCAGAATCTTATTGACCTTCATTGAAACCGAATTTTTTGTTTCAGATGATTTGTTATTAACATAATCTCTTGTTGCTGTGTCGGTACGGTTGTTTGCATCTGCCAACTTAACTTCAACATCAGATTTCTTTGTGCTGATAACATAGCCGTATTCCTGAAGAGCTGCAGATCTGCTGAAGTTTGCACTGATTTTAGCGGATGTATTCGTAATCTCAGTTGCCGAACCTACAGATAATGTTACATTATTATAAGGAAGACCGATATTATCCGCTGTACGAACCAATAAATGAACCCAATCATATCCGCTTAACCAGGTAGAAAGATTCTGTACCCAAGGGCTGTCTTTGTATTTATCCCATGTTGTTGTGTTATAAACAACAAAACCGCTTTTATCAAGATAAGATGTCGGTCCGTTGTAACCTACAACAACTGAAAAATGACCGTCTCTGTGAACTACAACAGGCATACCTTTTTTCAACTGATTATAGATATTATCTAATGTTTTGCCGTATGCTGTATATCCCATATTTGCATAACTGTTAATATATACTCCGCCGCCGTTTCTGTTACGGACAGCATTATATACATCCCAGTTGTTTGCACCGTAACCTTTCAGATATGCTTCAACCATACTGAAAGAGGAAATTGCACAGTCGGCGTCGCCTCTCATCTGCCAATACCAAGGTACGTTAAGCATAACATGATCATAACTTGCCGCATTTGCTTCAACTCCGAACAGTCCGCCGATATCAAGGCCTGTGAGCGATTCAATCGGTGCTGAGCCGAAGAGCATAACCGCAACGAGAAGTGCTGCAACTATGCGTCTGAATGTTTTCTTCATTTATTTTGCCTCCTTATTTTTCTTGCGTTTCATATATACAACAGCAACCACGATAACTGCAGCAACAACAACTGCCGCGATAACCGTTATAATAATTGCCGTATTGTTTTTTGTCTGCGTTTCGGGCACTTTTTTGCCCTGAGTTGCAGCCACCTCGTTTTCGCCCTGAAGCTGTTTTATCGCCTCAACG
The DNA here is from genome assembly GCA_036308705.1 of Acutalibacteraceae bacterium. Taxonomy (GTDB): domain Bacteria; phylum Bacillota; class Clostridia; order Oscillospirales; family Acutalibacteraceae; genus CAG-177. The sequence continues at coordinate 921 of JAXJVE010000420.1, read as the reverse complement.
GCTTCGTCTGCGGTCAGCTTATCCGAAATTTTTTCAACGTCGGGTGCATACTGCGAAAGATTGTTCTCAATCTTCTGCACAAACTCCGCTTTTTTATCCGCAGGGATTTTATCAATGCTTTCCGCACCGACTGATGCAAGCGAATCTTTGATTGCCGCATCAATCTTATCGCTGTCAACGGCACTCAGCGTACCGTCAACATATTTATCCGCAACGGCTCCGTTGTAAGCATCCTTTATTTCGTCAACACTCTCAAACGGCTTTTCGGGTTTGCCGACAAGCTGATTCAGAATTTCGTTTGTTCTGTCAACAAAATCCGCCTTTTCATCTTCGGGAATTTCATCAATGTGTCCCTTGTCCGTTTCACCGAGAACAATATCAACCGCATTTTTGATTTCTTCGCTGTCGGGCGTTACCGACGGCTTTTCGGGTTGGGTTGCCGTTTCGTTTTCCGCCGTGAAATCAACGGTTATATCCGAGCATTTCAGCTCAACATCTTCCCATTTTTCATTGAAAGTATCGGGCTGACTGTAACTGAGTTTAATCTGCGTATCTTCGGCTTTGACCGATTGGAAGCTGATAACAAACAGAGTACCGTCCGCAGTTTCGTTCTGCGTATTGCTCCACACAACGTCAAACTTGCCGTCGGGCGTAACGCCGATACTGTCGTTCATCATTCCGTTTTTGGTGATATCGCCTGACGTTACTTTGGGCGAAGTCAGAACGGATTTATCGTATTCCGCAGTGATTTTAAAACCCATAAGTCCCGTGTTATTCTTTATTTTAACGGGAATAACAACGGATTTTTCTGCTGTTGCCGTAACCGTTTCCGCATAAACCTCTGCGGTACTTACCGCAAATGCCGTAACAGTTACCGATAATATCATCAGAACCGATAAAAGAACGGCAACAAGTCTTTTT
>JAXJVE010000419.1:0-5614 GCA_036308705.1 Acutalibacteraceae bacterium | reverse complement strand
TTGTAAGACCCTCATTTTCAATCCGCCGCAACAGCCCTCAGGGTGCGGATGATGCGTACAGAGCAAGGCATAAAATCAATGTTTCATTCTGGAACGAAGCTCCCGAATACGGCGGTTCATTAACCTATGTTTTATGGGATGTAACGTTTGATACCCTTGTGCCCGATTCTCTTTTTGCAGAGCATCCCGAATATTTTGCAATGAACCCCGACGGCACACGTACAACAGACCACGTTTGCGTTACCCACCCCGATGTTTTACCCATTGCGGTTGAAAATGCAAGAAAAGCAATTCTTGAATGTGAAAGGGATTCAAAATATATTCATATCGGTCAGAAGGATAACTCCAACTACTGCCACTGCGAAAACTGTGAGGCACTTTATGAGAAATACGGCAGTATCTCCGCTCCGACCCTTATTTTCACAAACGCTTTTGCAGATGCTCTTGACGATGAATTCCCCGATTTCACCTTCACTTTCTACGCATACGGCGAAACGGAAAGACCGCCTCAGGATTTATCGCTCAGATGCAATCCGAATGTTATCCCCGTTCTTTGCGGGCTTCATAAAGCCTGCCGCAGCCATCAGCTTACGGAATGTGGTGCTCAGGACGGCGACGAAACCTTTATGAACCTTTTCGGCGATAACGAGCCGACCATTGCCGAAGATTTTGCAAACTGGGTAAAAATTGCAGACAGAACTTATATTTATGATTACACAATAAATTTTCTCAACTGCGCACAGTTCTTCTCAAACTTTGAAACTCTTCAGCCCACAATGCAGTATATGCACGATATCGGCATTACGGGTTATGTATATAACTGCGGCGACGGTCACTATGCGGCATTCAATGAGCTGAGAAACTACCTTCTGAGCAAACTCCAATGGGATGTTGACTGCGATGTTGAATATCATATGACAGAATTCCTCAATGCATATTACGGCGAAGCTGCCGCACCCTATATCAGAGAAATCCTTGATATTCAGACCGCACAAACCAAAGCAACGGCTCACGCATTTGATTTTGACTGGCACTATCAGGCAGGATTCTACCCCGTATATATGGTCAACAAGCTCGATTTTCTTTGGAACAAAGCGTTGAATTCAGACATTTCGGAAGAACAAAAATTCAATGTTGAGGTTGCAAATCTGAGCTGGGAATATTTCAAAGCCAATCAGTTTATAGGCAAATATTCCTTCCTCAACCCTTTCAGGTTAAAGGCGAACGAAGAACTTTATGATAATTTCAAATCTCATAATATCCACCGTGTTTCTTCCTTCGGATTAATCCCTGAAGATAAAAGCGAAATGATTTTATGCTCAGACCCTTTAATTGGAAATAACCTTATCCCCTTGCAGTTTCTCTGCAGGGGGAAATTGTTACATTTGTGTGAATTTGTCCAATTTTGCGGGTTTTAATATTGACAAATTTCAATTTTTATCGTAAATTAAACAGAGATATTTTGAGCAGGAGACCTGTTAATGAAAAGAATAATTGCAATTTTTCTTGTTTTCTCAATTCTTTTTGCATTTGCTTCGTGCAAATCAAAAGAAAAAGATGACGGTATAAAAGCAGAAATCGTTACAAACCTCAACGGTGAAGCAGTAACAAATTCAAACGGTGAGGTGTTTACGGAAATTGTTACCGAAGGCGATTCAACAACACATCCTTCAACAGTTCCCCCCACCACAACCCCCACCCTTTCAAACAACCCTTCGGATTGGACAGAAGAACAGATTGTTGAATTCTATAAAGCATCCGCAATCAAATCAAAGGCAAGCGGTGTTGTTTCAAGGCAGACTATGGCGGTAAAAGAAATGGTTGTTAACGACGGCAACGGTTTGCTCGGCACCCTTATGAAAATTGCCGAACCTCTTATGATGGAGGCCCTCAAAAGGCACATAAAGGAATATGTCGGTATCACAGGCGGCGTTGAGAATTTTACCGTAAACGATATTGAAAGTGCAAAAGCATATAAAAACGGTGAATACACAATTGTTGAAGTTGAGCTCAAAGAACAGGTTGACGGCCCTCACGGTGATATGCTCTCGGGCACAACAGGTCACGCAATCTCGGTTGTAGGCGATATTTCGGTTGTTACAAACGAATTCCCGATGTTTGATATCGAAATTGAAGAAGAAGACCTCAGAATTTATTATTATAATCCCAAATTCATTGTTAAAATCAATAAAGACGGCATTATCGAAAAAGGTTCGTGGAGTTATCTTCTTTATGCGGAAGTAAACGGCATTGAAATTGAATCGATTGTTGTTGACAGTGCCTACGGTTCTGTTGATTATCTTGTAACCGTCGGCGGCGGATTTTAAAAAAGATAAAAGGCTTGCATAGTTGCAAGCCTTTGTGTTTTTTTATACAGTTTTTATAAATTGTGTGTTGACAAATTAAATTTTAAAGCGTAAATTTAGAGTATGTTTAAAACAGGGAGGCAAAAATATGAAAAAATTAATTGCAATTCTGCTTGCATTATCGCTTGTTTTTGCATTTGCCGCGTGCAAAAAAGAAGAAAACTCCGATGATGTTAAAACAGAACTTGTAACCGACAGCGAAGGCGAAGCAGTTACAGATACCAAAGGAGAATTTGTAACGGAAATTGTTACGGACTCACCTTCGGGCGAAGAAACAACGTCAGAAGAAACAACGCTTGCACCCGTAACCGTTCCTTCAGATGACCCTTCAACATGGACAGATGAGCAGATTGTTGAATTCTACAAAGCTGCCGCAATCCGATCAAAAACAAAGGTAAAATCGGTTGAATACAAAAACCTCAACAAAATGGTTGTTAATGACGGCGACGGACTTCTCGGCGGTTTTGTTAAAATGGTAACACCCATTCTTGTTTCCGCTCTTGAAGACAGTCAGGTTGAATTCGACGGTATTACAGGCGGATACGAAAATCTTCAGCTTTCTGATACACAAAGCGTAAAAGCATATAAAAGCGGTGAATATACCGTTGTTGAAATGACAATGAAAGAGCAGATTGACGGTGCACACGGTGAAAGATACAGTGGCACGGTAGGTCACGCAATCTCGGTTGTAGGCGATATGAAAGAGGTTGAAGAAGCTCTGCCCATTCTCGAAATCCGTTTTGACGATGCCGAAATAAAGCTTCATTATCAGAACCCGAAGCTCAAGGTTAAAATCGGCAAAGACGGAACTATTGAAAAAGGCACCTGGGAATATCAGATTTACATTACGGTTGCAAATCTTTATGTAGGCGGCAGAAGGCTCCCCCTTTCCGCTACTGTTGAAAGTGCATACGGCGTAGTTGATTACAAAATCACCGTAGGCGGCGGATTTTAAAATAACAAACGGGTTACACGAAAATGTGTAACCCGTTATTTTTTACCATATTTTGCTGAAATACTGAATTATCGTTCTGTTCATACCGAAAAGATTTTTGAAGAACGAGATAATTTTCTGGAAGAATCCCGAATTAACAGAAACTCTCTGCGAATCTGAAGCCTGAGCTTCGGCATAGGGGTTGCCGTTTATATCAACAATCTTAACACTTACCTCAACAGTACCGCTTGTGGGAGAAACCTCGAATGTTGTGCCTTCACCCTTCTTTGCACCGTCAACATACCAATAAAGTTTTGCACCTTCGGGAAGGTTTGCGGTTACAGCGGTAAGGCGGAGTTTTTCGCCGTATTTTATTGTTTTTGTGCCGGGATTATTCTTTATGGATACCGATGCGGTGCATCTGAAGTTTGCATCAACCGTAACATCATTTGCAGGCATTGTATCGGGAAGCTGAGCTGACCAGCCCGTAAATTCAAAGCCCGATTTTACAGGTGTTGCAGGTTTCTCAACCTTTTCACCGTAAAGATATTCTGTTGTTGTTTTCACACCGTCAACATCGGTTGTGAATTTATATGTTTTTCTGTCGATATAAACCTTAAGTACAAGTGAACCGTCTGCGGCAACAATGCCTGAAAGCTCGCTCTTTTCTTCATTGAGAGCAAAACCTTCCGCAATGTTATACTCTGCGGTTACGGTTTCGTCGGTTGTGCCTGAATGTACTGTTTCTGATACGGCATACTTGCCGTCAGTTCCCATTGTATAGGTTTCAACGGTATAGAAAATACCGTCTGCGGGCAGCCATACGGCATAAAATGTTTTTTCACCGTCTGCCTTTCCGAGATTTTCAGCAACATCTCCGCCGACACTCTCTGACCAACCCGCAAACACATATCCCTCTTTCTCGGGAACCTTATCCGCTTCAATCACCGAGCCGTAAGGAGCAGTTACATTATATGTTTTTTCTCCGTTGTCAAATGTTCCCTCGTTTGCATCAAAAGTGATTTCGTATGTTATAAGTTCAAACTCCGCAACAAGTTCGAGGTTTTCATCGGGCATTGTATCGGGCACGGCGGGTGTCCAGCCGATAAATGTATATCCCTCTTTTTCGGGAGCCCATTCGGTTGTTATTTCATCACCGATCAGATAATAATCAATCTTTTCCGCAACACCGTCAACAAACCAGGTGATGCTTCTTTCGTTGAGCGAGGGAGTAACAGTCACCTCAACACTTTCAAGCTCGGGTGTGTACTCATACCAGTTGAATGCACTCACAAGTTCACTTGCGGGCGATGATTCGCTCGGAGCATACGGGAAGGATACTATGCCTCGGTTATTTTCTATTGTACATACGGTTTCGGGAATAACAAAGCACTCGAGCTTTTTACCCTTGCTTCCTTCAAGCACCTTCATATCAAGCTCAAAAATCCAATCGGAACCGTCATAAATAACGCAGCCGTTGGTACGGGTTGAGAAAATGAGGAATCCGTATTTTTCAAGGTGTTCGGGTGTAAGGTTACCCTCAACAACCTGATTGCCTGCGGCCTTCTGACCGTTTGCACCGATTACAGTCTGAATTTTTTTATCAGCAAAATCAAAATCTTCATTAAGCGTCATCTCACTTGATGCACTTGAAGAAAGACTGTCTGCCGAAAGAACAGTTTTATCATAAGCAAACAGCATTGTTGCCGAGCCCGAAACAAAGTTTGTTTCGATTGAAACACGCAGCTTAACATTGCTGCCTGCAGGCACGGATTCTGCGGGCACATAGTTTCCGCTGCCGTCATCGGCATAAAATTCTGTTGTGAGTTTATAATTATATTTCTCTGCTGATGCCGAAACAACAAACGCTGTGCTGATAATCATCAGAAGCGAAAGTACAATTGCAAGTGTTTTTTTCATATCCGATCTCCCTGTGATATTAAATATGTATTTATAATATCAAAAAAGCAACTAAAAGTCCATAGTAAATTTAAAGGGGCGGTTCATTTTTGTGAACTGCCCCTCAACATTATTTGTTTGTCAGTTTCGCCGTTTGCCTCTGAGCCATAACAAGTTTTGCGTAAATACCTTCCTGCATAAGAAGTTCACGGTGTGTACCAACCTCGGCAATTCTGCCCTTCTCAATAACAACAAGTCGGTCTGCGTTACGCAGAGTTGCAAGCCTGTGAGCGATTGCAAAAGTTGTTCTGCCCTTTACAAGTTTTGAAAGTGCATCCTGAATCAGGCTTTCCGTTTCAGGGTCAAGAGCACTTGTCGCCTCGTCAAGAATAAGAATTTCAGGGTTTCTGAGCAC
>JAXJVE010000418.1:0-3245 GCA_036308705.1 Acutalibacteraceae bacterium | reverse complement strand
GAATTTCTGTCACCGAACCAGCCGTCATCCATAACAAGCATTTCAATGCCGAGTTCTTTTGCTCTCTCGGCAAATGTAACAAGCTGCTCGCCCGTAAACTCCATACCCGTTGCTTCCCAGTTATTGATAAGCAAGGGGCGTTTGATATTCTTCCACTTACCCCTGATAAGATGTTTACGGTAGAGTCTGTGGAAAATTCTGCTCATTTCACCAATACCGTCAGGAGTATAAACCATTACAACTTCGGGTGAATTGAACTGTGCATCAGGTTCAAGAGTCCAGCCGAATCCTTCGGGATTAATACCCATTATAACTCTTGTGCCCGCAAACTGATTTACCTCAGCTTCAAAAATGAAGTTACCGCTGTAAACAAAATTAAAACCGTATGCGTTGCCGTAGTCTTCGGTTGCACCTTTATCAACAATAGCACCGAACGGGTTCTGATGATGGCTTGATGAACCTCTTTTGCTTGAAACAAGCTGTCTGCCGTGAGCAAGAGGTCTTCTTTCAAGGCTTCTTTCCTTACTCCATCTGCCGTAAAGAGTGAGCATTTCATAATCGTGAGTATGAAAATCAACGCAGGTACTCATTATTCTTTCGAGCTGAACAGTTTTATCGGATTTGTTGATAACCTTAACGCTTCTTGTCATTGCACCGAACTTTTCAAAAACGGTGAAATAAAGAATTGCCTGAACGCCCGTAACCGCATCTTCAGTAAGAAGTTCAAGTGTAGTTGCGTCATTCTCATCTTCAACATAAAGAGCAGGCATACCTTCAATTGAAGGTTTTCCTGAATAAATTTTATGAGAAACATAGCGAACATCGGTTGTATTGTTGCCGTCTGCATTTCTGACAGAAAAAGCCGAAATTCTGAAATCGCCCGCACCTTCACCGGGATATTCCATAGGAGTAACGTCGGGTGAAAACATCCAGTCTTCAACATTTATGTTGTTGGGGCTGAAAGAGGGAAATCCGCCTCTGCACTTAAGACCCGTAACATTATTATCAGGAATTTTTGCACCGTAATAAAGATGAACAATATAGTTCTGCTCATAAATCTGAAAAATATAGCTTGAAGTAGCGGTATCAAGCTTGAATATTTTTTTGTCAGCATCAAAAATAATTGACATATCAATTCTCCTTAATCATCTGATTGATTTTTTCTCTTGTTTCAAGAAGCCAGTCATTATCATGAGGATATTCCATAAAGGTAAGCGGCTTGAACAAATCTTTATCAATAAATTCGATAACTTTTTCTCTGCCGATTTTATTTTCGAGCAGTTTGAGTGCCGCAATATCCTGGAATCCGTCATAAAGAACTTTAAGGCGAAGAGAAGCTAATGCTTCACCGTTTTTTGAAGGATAAACAATGAATGAATCACCCGAAGGGAATCCGCCGCCCGCATCGGTAACTTTATACGGATCAATGGCTTTGATTGAATACTGACTGTTATAGAAATTATAACCCCAATGTAAAAAGCCCTTAACATTGTACTTATATAAAATCATACCGAGAACACGGTTTCTGATTGACGGCATGGAAACGAATCTGTTGGGAACATACTGACGGTACTGACCGCAGCAATAATATGTCCAGAGTTCGGGAACATTGCCTACAAAATCATTTATGCTGTCTTCTGCGGGAATTGGAAGCTTAACTGCACCTTTCTTATAAAAATCAAATTCCGAAAGTGCATCAATAACTTTGAATCCCGGGAATATTTTTTCAACAAGCTTTGCTCTTTTTGAATATGTTTCAAGCTGCTTCTCGTTAGGTTCATCAGAAACATGAAGGAAGATACTATCCTTTATGCCTTCATTCTCAACAACTCTGATGAAAGCGGCGGCAAACTGAGCGAGAAAATCGTCGTAAGCCTTGCTTGATGTACGTGTAAGCCAACCGAATATTTTTTTCTCTCTGCCCTTTCTGTCAAGTGCAACAATTTTCGGAGCGTGTTTTGCACCCCACTGAGTAAACAGATGGCTGATTTCAAAATATTTGATTCCGCATTTACGGCAAACGGAAACCCATTTTCTGAAATTAGAGAAGTCAAAATAATACTTACTGCCGCTGTGACGGATTTTAACAAGCTGAACCGTTCTTCTTTCACCGCCTACCCTTGTATCAAGAGGAGGAGTGAAAACAGGTGTAAGAATACAGTTCATACCGTGGTCAACGGCTGTTGAAACAAAGTTTTCAAATATACGCCAGAATTCATCGCTGAACGGTTCAATATTATAATAATTGCAAAGGCAGTCACAATGGAACCAGTTTGTGTAAACAAGTTCTTTATCAGGAAGAAGAGCATCAATAACATCAATTTTAATGCTCTTTTCAAGTTCTTCATTCTCTGATTTTATTTTAACAACAAGCTCAGATTCTCCGCAGTCACCGTCAGGCGAAACTTCAACCCATACACTGTACCAGATACCGCCCTCAGCTTCAACATTCCCGCTGAACGGAAGAAGATAATCGGGATAATTGCCCGAAGTTTTGCGAAGATATAAATCATCGGCATCATCATAGGTAGCGTTACCTACGGGAACATCTTTAACAATGTATTTCTTTGATTTTTCCGCAAGAGCACCGCTTAACTCAACGGTTACCGTACTGCTTTTTTCACACATAAATGCTGCCTGAAAAGATTTGCGTTCGTTTTTCAGCATTGAAAATCTTTCATAATCGGATGCTGACGGTTTTTCATCAGCAAAAACCTTTTCAAGTGAATTGAGAATAATCATTTCCATAAAAACACCTCTTTATTTCGAAGCACTCATTTTTATATCTTTTTCAACAGTTTTATCAATTGCAGTTATAACGGATTTTTCAAAGCCTGTTTCTTTAAGACTGCATACGCCTTCGATTGTTGTTCCTCCGGGAGAACAAACATTTCTTATAAGCTCACCTGTGGTAAGCGGAGATTCAATCATAAGTTTAGCACTGCCGAAAAGCATCTGTGATGCAATATCCTGAGATGTTTTTGCAGGCAAACCGTATTTTATACCCGCTGTTGCAAGTGCTTCTGCAAACATAAACGCAAATGCGGGAGCAGAGCCAGCAAGAGCCGTAAATGCCGAAAAATACTTTTCCTCAAGTTCAACATACTTGCCGAAGCAGGAACAAAACTCGCCAACAAAAGCCTTTTCTTCGGGCGATACGTTATAAGATACGCATAACGCAGTCATTGACTCGCCTACAGAGGCGTTGAGATTAGGCATAATGCGTGCAACCTTAACATCAAAAT
>JAXJVE010000417.1:0-5613 GCA_036308705.1 Acutalibacteraceae bacterium | reverse complement strand
ATAAAATAGAGTTTAACCGCAGTCCAGCCGCCTGCAAAAGCCTGAGCCGCCGTTGAAAGCACTTCTTCTTCGGTTATGTTTTTATTTATTACATCACGAAGTCGCTGAGTACCCGCTTCGGGTGCAAAGGTAAGGCCGCTTCTTCTGACTGCATTGAGCCTTTCCATAAGTTCTTTGGGGAAATTATCTGCTCTGAGCGAAGGAAGAGCAATATTGATTTTTTCATCAACAGTCCAGGGAAGCATATTTGTAATAAGCTTTTCAAGACCCTTGTAGTCACTCGTGCTGAGTGAACAAAGTGAAATTTCGTCATAACCCGTGCTGTTACAGATAGCTCTGCACTGTTCTTCAACCACTTCGGGCGATTTTCTTCTGAGAGGTCTGTTGAGGAAGCCTGCCTGACAGAATCTGCATCCTCTGATACAGCCTCTGAAAATTTCAACGGTTGTTCTGTCGTGCACAACTTCAAGGAATGGCACAACAAACTCTGTCGGTGCAAACATTGAGTCAAGGTCGGCAACATTGCGTTTTTCAACCTTTTCGGGTGCACCGCACCTGGGTGTTATTGATTTCACCGTATTATCTTCGTTATATTCAACATCATAGAGTGACGGAACATAAACACCCTTTATCTGAGCCGCAGCTTCAAGGAACTCCTGCTTTGAAGCACCTTTTGCTTTGTATTCCTTAAGCAGATCTATAAGCTCGTTTGTAACTTCTTCGCCGTCACCGGGAAGAGTGATATCAAAAAATTCAGCCATCGGCTCTGCGTTGCAGACACAGGTACCGCCCGCAACAACAATGGGAGTGAGCGATGTTCTGTCCTTTGCCCTTACGGGAAGACCTGCAAGGTCAAGCATATTGAGAACGTTGGTATAGCTGAGTTCATACTGCATTGTAAAGCCGAGAATATCAAAATCACGGATTGCATCTCCGCTTTCAAGACCGTAAAGAGGAATATTATTTTCCCTCATAACCTCTTCCATATCGGTCCAGGGCGCAAAAACTCTTTCGCACCACGCATCTTCTCTTGCATTAACGAGAGAATAGAGTATTTTCATACCGAGGTGCGACATACCGATTTCATAAGTATCGGGGAAACAAAAAGCGTAGCGGATATCAACTTTTGATTTATCCTTGACAATGCTGTTAAGCTCGCCGCCGGTATATCTTCCCGGTTTCTGCACCTTGAGTAAATGTTTTTCAAGTTCCTTAGGATACATAGACTTTCTCCTGTTCAAAAATCATATTGATATATTATATCATATAATATCAAAAAAATCTACCTTTGTTATTAAGAAAAGTCATTATCGCAAGATAACCTGAAACAGCAAGCAAAGTTGTGTTTCCGTTTCGTAAAAGCAGCAAGAATCCGCATATAAGCAACGGTAAAACCATTGCGGCAGACACAAAAAAGCAGATTTTACGGCATTTTTCTTCATCCGTAAAACCCGAAAGTATAAGCTCGAGCAGATTTCCTCCGTCAAGAGGCTGACACGGAAGCATATTAAAAATCCCCACGCAAAGGCTGACAACCGCCGCAGTTTTTATTCCGCTTGATTTTCCGATAAAAAACAGTACGGAGGACAAAATAAGATTCGCCGCAGAACCCGACAGATAAACCGCGATATTCTCAACAAAATTCAGACAATCAGCATTTCTTTCGAGCCTGACTCCGTAGAACGAAAGCTCTATAACGCCCGGCTTTTCTCCCAAAATATACAAACAGATTATATGCCCCAATTCGTGTATCACGCAGCAGAAAAGTGCCGCCGCACACAATCCGCTTTCATCAATTATCAGTGTAAGTGTTACGGCAGCAGCAAAAGATATGTTAATTCTCAGAACGGTTTTTCCGAAATTAAGCTTCATCGGGATAAAGAACCTTTTCAGGGTTGACTCTCACTCCGTTTATCCTTACCTCAAAGTGAAGATGAGGTCCCGTAGACCAACCGGTAGACCCTACAAGACCCACAGTTTCTCCTTGCCTTATTACTGCTCCTTCATTTACATATATTTCAGAAAGATGACAGTAATAAGTATGCAAGCCGTCGGAATGTTCCATAAGAACATATTCGCCCCAGACATCGCTGCTTCCCGTTTCGATAATTTTTCCGTAAAAGCAAGCAGAAACAGGTGTGCCCTCTGCCGCCGCAAGATCAAGACCCGTATGAAAACCGTATTTGCCCGAAACAGGATTTGTTCTGTAGCCGAATTTTGATGTTATTCTGCCGTTTTTTACGGGTAACACAGGCTCAACGCTGATAAAATAAGGTGCAAAAGAAGTTCCTTTCACAGCCTCTTTTGCCTCTATATCTCCGCCGCCCGAAGCATCAACAATCCCGCCGACTGCAACGGTTGCGCCCGTTTCATCGCTTGTTACTTCATACGATTCAACGGTAACATTACCTGAAATGGCGGGCACATCTTTTTGAGGTGTAAAAACATATTCTGCCGCACCCTTTAACTGCTCAACTATTTCATCTGCTGACATATCCTTCTGCATAATATCCATATAATTATTCCTGATTTTTTCAAACGCAGAAGGGCTGATTTTTGATGCAATAAAAACGCCCGATACAATAAGTGTGCACAGTACACACTGAAGAAGTATCAGCCTGATAAGGTAATCTGTTTTTGATTTTGCTTTGATTTTTTTGCTTTTTCTTTTCGGCTCGTCTTCGTCCGTAAACTTGAATCTGCTCCTGTATTCATCTCTTTCCGTGCGGCTTGTCGGCTGCTGAAAATCATAGTCCATTGCAATTCCCCCATAATGGTTTTTGCTAATTATATGATAAAATCAGCGTAAAATATGCCAAAAAGCCCCGATTTGAGCTCGGGGCTTTTATTATTCTTCCGCTATAATTCTCCAATAATCGTAAGAGTAATATTTTATAAGACGTTTTTCGGCATCGCTGATGCTTTTGAAATATTCCTTATCGAACTTTCCGTCAGGGTCGGCATAAAGCCCCCACGCAGAAGCTTCACTCACGCTCGGATAATACTTATCCCAAAGGAGTGAACTTCCTTTTTTATCCTTTCCGTAATTGAGATACCTTGCATCTTCACGGATTGAATCACGGACTTTTACATAATCCGACGAAAGCTCGTCACGTTCTTTTTCGGGGCAATTTCCGTCTGAATAATATTCAGCTCTTACGGATATACTTTCAAGCATCGAAATATACTTCGACATACGCTTTGCAATCTGTTCATCGCTGAGTTTTTCAAGGCGTATTTCCATATTACCACTCATCACTTTCATCAATAAGAACAGCGTGGGCACAGCGGATTCCGTCAACTGCAGCAGAAACTATTCCGCCCGCATAACCCGCACCCTCACCGCAGGGATAAAGACCTCTGATGTTGGACTGATAAAGGTCATCACGCAGAATTCTGACAGGTGCCGACGAACGGGTTTCGGGTGCAGTCAGAACACCGTCGGGCAATGCAAATCCGTTAAGACTTTTGTCCATTTTAACAATCGCCTGAGCCATAACATCGGTAACTTTTTGGGGCAATACCTTGCGGATATCGCCCGGTGTTACACCCGTTGCACAGGTAGGCTTAACATAAGAAAGTTTCTTTGAAGGAGTTCCGTTAAGAAAATCACCGATTGTCTGACAAGGTGCACTGTAGTCACCGCCGCCGAGTTCAAACGCTGTTTTTTCAATCTTACGCTGAAGTTCAATGCCTGCAAGCGGATGATCGCTGCCGAAATGCTCGGGTTCAATTCCTACAAGAAGTGCCGCATTTGAATTTTCGCCGTCACGGGCATATTCGCTCATACCGTTAACAACAACGTGACCTTCTTCGGATGCTGCGGCAACAACCGTACCGCCCGGGCACATGCAGAAAGTATAAGCACCTCTGCCGTGGTCGGGATGACACGCAAGCTTATAGTTTGCGGCACCGAGTGCGGGATGACCCGCAAACGAACCGTACTGAGATTTATCAATCATTTCTCTGGGGTGTTCAATACGGACACCAACCGAGAAAGGCTTCTGAATAATATTTATGCCCTTTTTGTAGAGCATCTCAACGGTATCTCTTGCAGAGTGACCGATACAAAGCAGAAGAGTATCTGTTTCAAGGTCTTCAACTCCGCCGTCGGGTCTTTGGCAGGTAACACCCTGAATAACACCGTTTGCAACAATAAGATCGGTAAGTTTCCAACCGAAACGCACTTCACCGCCGAGAGAAATTATTTCTTCCCTGAATGATTTTACAACCGCACCGAGCCTGTCCGTGCCGATATGAGGGGTTGCGGAATAGCTGATTTCGGGAGGTGCACCGTGAGCAACAAGTTCTTCAACAACTTTTCTGCAAAGAGGATCTTTGATACCTGTTGTGAGCTTGCCGTCTGAAAAAGTACCCGCACCGCCTTCACCGAACTGAACATTGCTCTCTGTATTGAGTTTTCTTGTTGTCCAGAATCCGTTTACATCTTTTGTTCTTGTATCAACGTCTGCACCTCTTTCAATAACAAGAGGTTTAAGACCTGCCCTTGCAAGAATGAGTGCGGCATAAAAACCCGCAGGCCCGAAGCCTGCAATAACGGGTCTGAGCGTGCTTGTTCTTCTGATTTCAGGCATTTCATACCTGTAAGGCACTGCCGTTTCAACCTTCGGATTTTTTGCGTGATTAACAAGCGATACCTCATCGCCGTCAACATCAACACAAACATTATATACAAAGTGCACATTATCTTTTTTTCTTGAATCAACTGCTTTTTTGACAATCTGCAATGCAGTGATTTTTGTTTCCTTGCATCTGAGTGCCTTGGCAGCAGCTCTGCGAAGTTCACCTTCGCCCGCGTCAAGAGGAAGTTTTATTTCATTAATCTTTATCATAAATTATCTCCGTTTGGAATTATTTAAGCTCGCCCGCAAGCATACCCGATGCCCACGCCCACTGCAGATTAAAGCCTCCGCAGCCGCCGTCAACATCAATTATTTCGCCTGCAAAATAGAGATTTTTACAAATCAGCGATTCCATTGTTTTTTTGTTAATTTCAGATACTTTTATTCCGCCGCTTGTTACCTGAGAGTTAAGAAAGCCTCGTGTTCCCGTAACTTCAAGCGGGAATTTTTTTGTTTTTTCGGCAATCAGACGAAAATCTTTTTCACTCAGTTCCGATATCAGTTTGTCAGATTTGTAAAGGTTACAAGCTTTACAAATCGCAACTCCCGCCGCCTTTGGAAGAATTCCCGTAAGCAAATTATCAATTTGGCAAAAGCCTTTGATTTTATTAAGATTTTTGAGGTATTCAACAAGGTCATTATATGCCATATCAGGCAAAAAGTCGATATAAGTAAAGGGATTGCACTTTACAGAGTCAATATATTTTTGTGCTTCGGCAGCAAGCTCCATAGCCGCAATTCCCGAAAGTCCGTAATCGGTAAAAAGTATTTCACCCTGAGTTTTTGCAAGAACTTTATCCCCTCTGAGAGTAAGGCACACATTACGCACCCTTACGCCCTTCAGAGATTTTGTAATTTCGGGCGATGCATTCAGCGGAACAAGTGCAGGATAAGTTTTTGTAACGGAATGTCCGAGCATTTTTGCAAGAATATATCCGCTGCCGTCAGAACCCTGCGGTGCAGAAGATTT